>JAEHCK010000241.1 GCA_020696345.1 Thermoplasmata archaeon
GAAGGTATTGCGGCGAGCGGCACAACAGTTGAAACCGTATCGAGCCCGCCAACATTTCAGATGCCTCAATTACCTCCTGCGCGAAATGTAGAAATAAAACCAAGCCCAAGCCCATCGCCTTCACCAACACCGACACCGACAACAACACTGACGCCAACACCAACACAAACACCCACACCAACCATGCCGCCACCAGCCCCAAGCTCATATCCAACATCGACACCAACACCAGTACCAACCTACATACCACCACCACCAACAACCCCGCCAGCCTCTACGCCTACGCCCGCCACTGTACCAGGTACGATCCCAACACAGAACCTATCCAAATTAAACGAAAAATGAGGTGAGAGATTATGAATGAAAAATATTCAATATCAAAATTCCAAAATATTATTTTGGCAATAATAATTACGACATTATTGGCTCCTATTTTTATCAGTTGCATGAGTGGGAACACAAAAGGAACCAGTACAAATGAATCCGAACTAGAACCAGAAACAGAACCAGAACCACGGCCTCTCGGCAGTAGGGCTACAATTTCTGTGGGTTTATACGATCACGGGGCAACAGGTGACATTTCATATTGGACCGGAGGCAATTTGAATTCTCATTCAAATTACAAAACTATAGTTGATAATGATCCGGAGAATAGATTTGCCGGTACTACGATCACAGACCTAACTACAACCACACTTAACACCATCGATGTTCTATTTCTACCGGATAATGCGGTCCCCAACACTTATCTTACAAATGTGAAAAATTGGTTTACCGACGGCAAGGGGATCATAACCGCAGACAGCTCGGCTTGCTATGCGGCGTATTCAGGATTCCTGTTCCCGGGAAGTCTCGGTTCAAATGGTTATGGCACGTATTGGACCCACAGCAGTACCCTCAACGACCAAAGAATACTCATTAACCATAAAATTACCGAAGCCTACACCGTTGGAAATATCTACTCATCACGGAGTGGTGATGCATTTTTTTATAAAAATATGCTGCCCGCGGATGCAATTAGTTTGACAGCAAAAAGTTCCGATCAAACTAAGATATATGTAGCAGCAAGAGACGTCCCATCTTATGGACGTATAGTGTCTCTTGGGCCATACGATACACCCCCACCGGGATTAGATGAACTTATACGCGACGCCATTGAATGGTCGGTAAAAGATTTCTATGCAGTTTCACTATCGCCATCTCAACAATTAAAATATGGCATGCCCGATGAGGTCGTTGAACATAAAATAAATGTAAAAAATACTGGCGGTATAAATGATACTTATAACCTCAAAGTAACTGGAAATAACCTGCCAACAAAGATCTACGAATCTACCGGTACGACCAAGATCTCAAGTATTTTAATACTTGCGCGAAACAATAAAGATATTGTGGTAAAAGTTACACTGCCCGCAAGTGCGGATTATCAGGACTCAGAGCTTGTAAAGATAATTGCAACGTCAATGGCAAATAGCACTGTGAATTCCAATGCCACGATAAGGACGATCATACCGCATAAGACACCGTGGTTCGATGATTTTGAGGGTGGTGTAATATCAAGTAACTGGAGCGTAAACGGAACTGCGGGTTATGCGGGGGTCGATTCCAGAACCTCAAACTCTGGGAAAAGATCTTTGTACACGAACGGTGAGGCTGTAAAGGTCACCGGCCCGCCACTCCAAACCAGTTCGGTTAGTGTGCTCGAAGTGGATTTCTGGGTGCGGCGTGGCGGCTATTTCAGTGAGGTCCCTGATAATGGTGAGGACCTGATCGTGGAATACCTGAATAAAGATGAAACCTGGGTCACTCTCGATACCTTTTTGGGGGGCGATACTCCAGGCGAAGTTTTTGAAAGATCATATAAATTAACGGGCAAAGCGCTTCATAACCATTTCCAATTGAGATTTCATCAGACCAACGGCGGTGGGCCCACCATTGATTATTGGCATATTGATGATGTATATATCGGCCCCCTACGAGTTGAACTCGTGGTTTCGGGTACTGACCTTGCGCCAAAAACTGTAATTCAGAGCGAGGAAAATGTTGGAATGGCCGCAATCACTTTGAGTGCATGCAAAAGTGATGTGGAACTTCAGGCAGTTACAATAAATCTCACTGGCGACGGCTCCGATGGTGATGTTTCCGAAGCAAGACTGGTCAACGACATTGATAGTTCGGGTAATTTTACCGCTGGCGATAAGGTTTTAGACAATAGCATATTCAGCTCAGGCATTTTGACATTTACCGGCAAATGGACCATTCAAGAAGACACGTCTTTAACATTATTAGCGATCTATAACATATCTCTTTCTGCCGAAATTGGCAAGACCGTTGGTGCAAGGATCGTCCTTGGAGATATCGTAGTAAAACACCCGGCAAATGTGCAGTTGATCTGCAACATCCGATCCAATAACTCGACAATTATTGAAAAACCCGATCATTTATTAGTCACACCACAAGCCAAGGCGCCTGCCAGTATAGAGCAGGGTGAAGAGGACATCTTGGTCATGATCGTCCATTTAATGGCGCTTACCGGCGTGGTTACCCTGGATCGTCTGGACCTGGACCTGATAGGCACCGGTGAGGCTGGCGATATCACCCGAGTTAAATTATACCGTGACACGAACAATAATGCAAAATATGAGCCCGACAAAGACGAATCACTATCCGAGGAACCATTCATTGGAGAACAATTGACATTTAACGACCTATCAATTATGATTACTGAAGGTTCGGTGGTAAGATTATTGATAATTTTTGATATAAGTCCAACAACAACTGTGGATAAACAAGTGGGGGTTAAACTCGGGCCCGAGCATATATATGTAGATTCACCAGACCTGATCAAACCATTCGACCCCGTGTCCAGTGGGCTAATTACAATCGATAAAAAAGTAGATAATATCGCACCCGCACCGCCAACCGGACTTACCATTACTTTGATATATCTTGATTCGATCACTTTGGTTTGGGATCCAAACACCGAACCCGATCTTGCAGGATATCATATTTACAGGATCAAAACCACGCTCACATCGAACTGGGGCGAACCCATTGAAACTCGATCGGTAGGGCAAGAGGGATATATAGATCAAGGTTTGACCGAGAACACCAGATATTATTATGCCGTAACCGCATTCGACGATGTGCCAAACGAATCCGATCTTTCTCTA
>JAEHCK010000251.1 GCA_020696345.1 Thermoplasmata archaeon
CCCATGTCGGGAGATCGTGATGGATAAAGACGGTTATTCGTTGTTCGCAGTATTTGAACATTTCTTAAATCAAGAGTGGATCATCATTGAATTTAGTATTGGAGAGGACTGACATGGAACTATATAAGATCATCACTCGTGGAAAACACTTTTACGAATCACAACAGGCGTATGACAAGGGACTCAGATATCATCTTAAATATCTCCATGCTGTTTCCGGTTATTTGGGGTATCTCACAATAGAGTGTTTCAAGATCGATGTGCTCAATGTTGGTGCTGCAGATCATGATGTTTATTGGCGCAATATTGACGGGTACAAAGTGGTGCAAGGAGAGGTCAAATCATTTTAGTTGCATTTTAGTTGCCAAATGACCCGTCCTGCGGTATACTTGTATTATGAATGATAAACAAATACCAATACGTCCCATGAGAGTTATCAAATATCGTATACAGAGTGAATGTATACCGTGTCCACGGTGTGACCATACTGGTTGGCGAACATGCGATCTTGCGGAAGACAGGGATCGTGCCATATCAATGGCGAAACACTGGCGGGCATATTACAAAAATGACAATATAAAAGTGAGGTATATTCGAAATGGACTTTGTTGATTTTCTATATGAATGTGTTGTAATATGTGCCAAAGGTTGTATCGGTGCAATTACGTTATCTGTCATAGCCGGTTTTATCGGTTGTGTCTTTGCCGGCCTCGGTTATTTATGGGAGAATTTCTAATGATATGCCGTGACTGTAACGAGGAATTCAATGACAAGAATCCGGTCAACCAAGTTGGTTACATTAACCAATGCCGTGACTGCGCAGATGACGTTGATCGCCATATAGGCAGACGTATCGATTCTAAACATGGCGGCATCGAGATATTCCGTGAAAACCATGCCTTTGTCAAATCCGTGGTTCAGGCTGAATGTCGTGGTGGATTTTATCCGAAAATACCCCTTGGCGCACCGACCAATGTCCGTTATGGATTCGGTTCACCGGAAGACACAACCCCATTGAATGAGTACACAAAAGGAAAACCGAAATGAGTTGGATACCAAATGGTAATTGGGATTTTGATAAACAGAAATCTGGATATACAAGATTCTGGTTAGTAATAATTACGATCATAATAGTTATCATATTTATTTGGGGTACGGTCCTTACATATGGTTGTAAGACCACAAATGGTATGAAAAATACAACCCACCATCAACAGGTTCGAATGGCGAATGATGCGCAAGTGAAAAAATAAATAGTAGTATGAAAACTACAAAGTACAGTATCAGTATTAAAAATGATGATATACAGATAGCATCACTGGTACTATATACCGTCACCCTACGATCCCGGAAATTGGCGTGTATTGAGGAAGTCAAGACCCACGAAGACCACCGCAACAAAGGCCATGCTACCCGTCTGATTAAAATTGCAATTGAACAAGCCCGCACACTCGGCGCCGATGTCATAGAACTCTGCACCCGATATCCCGAATTCTACACCCGTTGTGGATTCACGGAGGACGGTAATGTACGAATGAGATTCGGACTCAATTCCGGTCATGTCATCAAATGGTGATTCTCCATATCCCGGTATGTTTCGATAACCTACCCAGAATAGGTGCCAGCCGTAGACAATACGAAATTGACTGTCTCGAATTTAATCTCCTCCGCCTTCAACAGGACCCAGTCCAAATCTACGTCTCCATCAATGGGTCTTCAACACCCTATTACACTGATCAAATCGCCAAACTCCAAGAATCCATCAAATTCACTGTTTTCCATCGTCCCAATATTGGATATCAGTGGGGTGGTTATTACGACACTTGGCTGAAAACGAAACATTTAAAAGCCGACTATTACGGAACCCTCGAAGTCGATATTTGTTTCTACGAAAAATGGCATTCCGCCTTACAGGGACACCACATTGGAATGTCACCCCTCAAAGGTGTTGCAGCCCATGATATGTTCTGGGATTCAGTCACCGGCAAACACGACCTCAAAAAAGTTCCTGGATTCAAACAGGGTTCCATGCATACCCGAGGTGGTTTCCACTTCTGTTCTCATGAACTGCTCACGAAGATCGATAATAAGTTCCATCAATTCACTTTTGCCAAAGGTCATGATCACTTCATAGACGGTATCGTCCACGGTGAAGTACTATTTTGCCACAAAATCAGAGCCGTCGGATATGAATTAGTAGATAGAAAAATGGCAACATCTGTTAGTTTCATGAAACAGCCAATTGTTCCACAACAACACTATAATATAAAACCAGGAATGTCCACATGGAATGATATGCCCAGAACGTATAAAGACGCATATCGAAGACAAGCTGAATCTGATTATAGCCTCGGCGGCCAGGCAAAATATAAGGGAAAAATGGCAACATATATCGAACCCGGTGATCACCCCGCCGGCAGTTCACCAAGTGATAAACTACATCAACAACAATGGCAGGCCGCCCGTATTAAGAAACAACGGGGAACCAAGTGCAAACAAAACAGCCGCAACGGTCATCGGTGGAAAAATTGAAACTCAATACCCACATCATCAGAAATGATCAAATCGATGAACGCAGAACTAAAATCACCAAACAAAAAGGGACTGATTATGTAAAAGAATTAAAAAAGA
>JAEHCK010000185.1 GCA_020696345.1 Thermoplasmata archaeon
ACTTCCACCGCCGCCAGTACTTCCACCGCCGCCAGTACTTCCACCACCGCCAGTACTTCCACCACCGCCAGTACTTCCACCACCGCCAGTACTTCCACCACCGCCAGTACTTCCATTACCACTCGGTCCATCGTGACCAGGACCATCATCATCATGGTCGTCTTTATCACCATTACTTACGGGGCCAAAAAGATTTTCCTGCATGGCCAAAGCATTGGTCATACATTCGTCATAATTGGCAGACATTGCATATAAGTCACCATTCATAGCCTTTATGGTACAAATGTCCTCATTGCTTTTAATAGATGCACAGCCAGAAATCAATGGAACCGAAATCAATCCAACCAAAACCATAGTCCGAAACAATTTAAAAGTCATTTTTTATCCTTTCGTTTTTAATTTTTATATTAATCTTATAATATCATAATCAACACCGATTGTAAATAACTCATTATTTTGACTTCAGGTTCAACACAGGTGTTAGCCTGTCAACAATATTCGCTGTCGGACCTAAGTATTTTTCTACCACTGTTGGGTCTTTGTATGCCTCCTTTACTTCATCAACTGGGACACAAGAAGAAAAAATTCCTTTCTTCTTCATTCTGTCATAGGCTTTTTCCGAAGAAAAGTTATCCTTAGCCCAAGCTCTGGAACCAGCTCTGCCCGCACCGTGTGGAGCAGAGTAGTTCCATTCGGGATTAGATTTACCTTCACATAAGATGATACCATCTTCCATGTTCCAAGGTATAATCATTTTTTGATCCTTGTAGCTGGCAATTGCACCTTTTCTAATTATAAAATCATTGAAGTCAATAAAATTATGTACGGAAACTACAGTTTCACTCGCTTGTAAACCAAGCGCCTCCATAATATTAGTTGCCATGACCACACGATTTATGTCTGCATACCTTTGAGCAATTACCATATCTACAAGGTATCCATAAGCATCCCAACCTTCCAAATAAGCTAACGCACCCTTTCCAGCATTTCTTTGGTGATATTGACAAACTTTCAAACCAAATTGTCTGGAGCCAGAGTGCACAGTCAACCAATAATCACCGGTTTCCTCAGACTTAGATAACTCTATGAAGTGGTTTCCACCACCTAAAGTACCCATCGAAGCCAGGTAACGGTTCCAATCCATTCCGAATTGCTCACACTTAAAGAGCATACTTTCTTCACTTATCACTGGTAAAAATTCTACTATTGGAGTTGTTCTATTTTCATATCTATTCCAAGCCATTGCAAATTCTCTAATAGCTCTATTAGTTCCTTTATAGAATCCATCCCAATCAGAAAATCTTTCCATTGCGTGAACGCTATATCCAAATGGAATTTTTTCTCTTATTATACCATCAATTTCCTCTTTTGTAAATGTCTCGAAAAGTCTTTTACCAACATTCATAGACAACATACCACACCCAATGTCAACACCTACAACATTTGGTATGACTTTATTTGTCAAAGGCATTGTAAAACCAATGACTGCACCATTACCTTTGTGACAGTCAGGCATGATTGCTATTTGATTTGTGAAAGCTTCGTGATTTAAGAACTCATAGATTTGACCTACAGTTGCCTCATCCATTTCGTCAATCATTGACGTTGCTTTTCCATATTTTCCTTGATATTCTATTGGCACTTAAATCACCATCCTTTTGTTACTTTTCCCCAATTTTAGGATCAATTATTTTTCCTTTCTCCAAGTCATCCAAAATTTTTTCTCTTTCTTCCCACTCTTTTCCAACTAAAGTATCCTTTTCAAAATCTAAATCAACATTGCCGGTTTGATGCTCAACAGCATCCCAATTTACTTTGTCAATTCTTTGATGTAAATCTTCAAAATATTTTGCTTTTGCTTTGTGTTCTTTTTTTTCTTGCAGTTCTCTTCTATCTACTTCCAGATCATCAACGATTTCAATGACTTCATCTGTAAGGTTTCCGTCTTCATCAAGCTGTAAAGTCAGTTCACGTAACAACTGATTTTTAGAGGCTATATCAATCTCATATTCAAAGTACTCAAGTAAATCTTTGATTGAAGATACAATGTCATCCATGTGCTCCGTCAATGGAACACCTTCATCCTGAGCGGCTAGCCATGAGGCATAACCGGTAATAGTTGAAACAACATGTTTCCTGGCATCATCCAACCGTAAATGACACTCATCTTCATCTGGTAAATCAGAATCACCATAAAAAGTAAAGTTATTCTTTCTACCTATGCTACCAATGTTTTTCCCTTTATATAATACATTTAAATCGGTTCCCATCTTATTTCTCCTTGTGACAATATTTCAATGCTCTTTCATATAGCTCATCTATTTCATCCCCCATCACTTCACGAAAAGGCTTACTCAAAACATATAACTCAACATCTCTTATTATATGAATTTTAGCCGCTAACGCATATAATGGACCCCACATTTTTTCTACTTCTTTGACCCCACCAGCATGGTGTCTGAATTTTCTGTGATATTCAAGGTGTATATGTGGTCTCCATTTTTTCGCATACCCATCCAACCATTTGTGCACTTTATTGAACGGCGCACCAATTAATCTCATGCAATCTTCTTCATGCGTATCTATACCGGCCATTTTATCACCTTAAAATAATATAGTATTGAATATACAAACATACCTATCAAAATCACAGCTCCACAAAACTGAGCGAATCCTGACTCTCCCATACTTCTATCAATTTTGAAAAAATCTCCAAACATCCCGCACCTTTATTCTTTGCATTTTCCAACAATTTCAGACACATGGATAAACTCAGATTTGGTTAATTTAAATGCTGGTTTATATTTTAAACTATCATCCACCAGAAAGTCAATATCATGTTGCTGACAAATTCTGGCTTTTGAGTCCCACCAAATATTATCATCACACCAGAGATTGTCAGGATCAGTTTCATCAAACTCTACACCATCATTATACAAATAATCAACGACAGAGTAAATATCATAAAAGTCAGACCATTCAAATCCCAATTTTGTAAGCTCTTCTTCAATTTTTTCTCTTGGTGGACCAGAAACAATAGCAAATGTTATGTCAGTCTTTTCAAGCAATTTTATAATTGCTTTGAATTTAGTTGGATAAGAATCCAAAACACCATGTAAGTCAAATCCTATTCTCATTATATTACTCCTTTCAGAGTTATACCATGTTAACTCCATACAGATTCTCCATTCTCTTCAATGCCATTTCGTGCATTTCAGGATCGAAGTCTGCAACCAAATCCTTGTAAAGATTGATTTTCAAGTCCCTGTTGGCGAGACCACCAACTGTGTCCATTACGCAAATTGAAGTACAGATACCAACGACTTCAACCAGATCAGGGTCCTCGAAAAACAAGGCATCTTCAAGTTCGGTTTCAAAGAAACCACTGTACCGTTTCTTTTCAATAAATTCGTGATTATCATAACCCACAACAATTTCCGATAACTCGTTGATAACCATTGCACCGTCTGTGCCAGCCACACAATGTTCCGGAAATCTTTTAAATTCCAGATCATCTTCATCATGCGCATCTGCCAGGAAAAGTATCACATCATCATTGTCCTTATACTTCCGAACAAGTTCAACGACACCCGGCACAATTGCTTCCGCTGTTGGTCCACAATAAAGTTTACCATCAGGTTTCAAGAAGTCATTCAGCATATCAACTACGATTAATATTTTAGTTTCACTCATCTTCATCCTCCTCCACCGTTACCATCACATATGTTTCAATGCTATCAAGCACTGTTTGGTAACTGGTTCTTTTGTTACTGTTTATTTGACTCTGTACAAACTTCGCCTTAGCCAATTTACTTTCATATCTAATATCATCCAATTTATTCACCTTACAAGTTAAATGTTTGTTTTAAATATTTCAGATAAGAACTATCCGAACACATACCCTTGCCAGGTGAATCCGATACCTTTGCTACCGGTTTTCCATTACATTCTATCATTTTTAATACGATTTGTAAAGGTTTGAAACCGCAATTGTTACTTAGGAATGTGCCGATACCAAAAGAAGTTTTTATTCTATTCTCGAAATGATTTTGAATGTCATTAGCTATTTTAAAATTCAAACCATCTGAAAAGACTGCTGATTTTGTCATTGGGTCGATTCCCATTGACTCATAATGATCTATCAGTCTTTCACCCCAAGTATAAGGGTCACCAGAATCATGTCGACAACCATCAAATAGTTTTGCAAAGTATTTATCGAAATCATTCAGAAAAGCCTTGAAACCAACCACATCAGATAGAGCGATACCAAGATCACCTCTATACTCTTTAGCCCAGACTTCAAGGGCCGCTTTCTGTGAGTCAACTACCCTCGCTAATGCTTGGTGGGCTTGTAACCATTCATGTGCCATGGTTCCTATTGGTTTTATCCCAAATTTCTTTGCCAGTTCAACATTCGAAGTACCGACTAAATTTTTTGGAACCATCTTGATAAGTTTTTCAAGAACCAAGTAGTGATATGCTTTTGAGAATCGTCTACGAGTTCCAAAGTCGGCGAAAAGATAATTGATAAAAGGCAAGTACTCTTCTATTTTGTTTAGACCGTACATCATTCCTTTGAATGACTCTGTTCTCATTTCCGCAAATGTCTCAGAAATGATTGCTAAAATTGGTACTTCAAAAAGAATCGTTTGAACCCATGGTCCCTCAATGTCAATCGAAATCCCTTGTGCATTATTCTTAATGTCAAGATAACGTCGCTTGAATGTAAAATCCTCAAGGAAGTCAACATAGTCGGGCTTCATAAATTCAATGTTAGATAGATAATGAAGCTCATCCATCTGAAAACGAGTTTCACAAAATTTACCTAGTTTGTCTATCACCCGCGCATTGAACACACCAATATCAACATTAGATAACTCTTGGGGGTTTCTACATTGGTAACGAAGCTTCACATGAGCATCAGGGTAATTATGTAGAACGGCCTGTTGCATGGTGAATTTATAAAGGTCATTATCTAATCCTGTATAGTTCATATATTATCTCCTATTGTCAAAGAATTTATAAAGTTTTGCAATTATGATCGTGTATAACGGACAGCTCTGACATTCAAACTCAATTTGAATCGTGTCATTCCCGAGTATGCTGACTTCTTTATCAGCTAAATTCGGGTTATAGAAAATAACATCATAACTGCCACAACTCGGACATTTATGCTTATGCAGTAAATCCGATTTTTCTTGATTTGTTAAAATTATATCATTCATTTGGATTCCTCCTCTGCTCGTGGATTGTCTTTATACCATTTTGCCGGAGCCATACCACTCAAGGCGCCCCATGGAGTAAATCCAAATTCACCATACGAACAAATAAATTTTTTAAGAAATTCCGCATGTTCGGCTGTAATGACCTCAACTTTAAATTTTTTGAGTACTTCATCAGCGCTTTCAAAGTCAATGTACTGATTTGAACCAACACCGACTTCAATCGGGTATTCAATTGCTTTTATCTCACGAACCAGATAAATGTATTCGGCTGGTCGCATCACACATATACCATCAAAATCAATTTCATCCGCCCAATTATAAGTTGTTTTGAGTAAAAACATCGAATACGGTCTTTTTTTCTTACTGTGCTCTTTTCTATAATCACCTTCCATTCCCATTATCCGTCTCCTTTACATTGATGCCAATCCAAAGAATATATAGGCTCTGATTCCTTTTTTGCCTTTAACCTCTGGATGCCGTTTTTTTGCTGTTAGAAGATAACTTCTTTTTAACTCAACACACCAGCATTCTCTTTTATCCACTTCTTCCGCATATGCCTTCAAATATTTTTGAGGACTCATACCGGATGGTAATTCCGTAATCGAAGTCAAATCAGTTGTTGAAATTGTACCGTTATATGGATCAGAACCATATTCACTTCTTGCTTGATCGGATAACTGATTGAATGCTTCTTGTGGTGTTTTTTTACCTATATAAAAATTTGAAAATTCACATGCCCCCATTAACTGTACCTCCTTGAAGTTGAAGTTTGACCACAATCAGGGCACTTGAAGGTTAACTTATCTTCGCCTTGCATACCCTCTTCAATATTAATAAATTCGGTTGTATCCTCGTTTATCCACATTTTACAATGACTACAGTAAACTTGGATTTTCCTTTGGAATTGATACTTTTTCCAGTTGCTATTATATGATCTTGTCAATTCTGATTTTTTCATCCTGAATATACCTTTCCAACTTTCACCACATCAACTTTAGTGTGGTCCCAGTTTTTTGTTTTTACAATGGCTTCAGTTGTACTATCTGCATCCACATACCACACACGAGTAACCATAAATCTTTTTGTCGTATCAGTATGAAAATCTGACAGTTTCATATCCTTTGTTAATCTGGTCATTTTAATATTTCTCCACCGTTATGATCGAATTTTTAAGTATTTCCGGCATGATGAAAACAATCTCTCCATCTTCATTTTCAAAACAAGCGGCACCATCTTCCGAATCCACAATAAGTGATGTAATTTCCTTAACATAATCCACATATTCCGATTTATCAATTTCATCACCTTTATTATAAACCGTACCTAAAGGCGTTTCAACTTTCATTCTTGCTAATATTTTATTAGTCATCTTTTTTACCATCCCGTTTAAAATCTTCGTAATGATGTTCAGCAACTCGCATTGCCAGTTCGAGTTTGGAAGTACATGGTCCCAAACCCGCTTTTTCCGCTATTTCTCTTAAATGATCTTCTTCGCAGTCCCTTACCAAAGCCTCTACCAAAGGGTCAGTTTCGTGACACATGATTTAAGTCCTTTCTTAAATTTATTTTTAAGACTGTTTTCTTCTTTATAGACTTTTATATGTTTTGCACAATTATTAACGAATGTTTCATCGCTCAATATTTCCAATCTATTCAGGTCATTCGATTTACAGATAATCTCAGCAAGAGTCAATTCGGGCATTTTTTCCCAAACTCTTAAAATTCTTTCACAAACTGCTTTTCTGTGAAACTGATTATCTTGTTTTTTCATTTTTACCCCCAAAATAAGTATTTGATTGCGGCGGCCGGAACA
>JAEHCK010000142.1 GCA_020696345.1 Thermoplasmata archaeon
CCGGTCAAACCACCGGTCATCGATACGGGCGCCATCCCATTGAACGAAAGGCCTTTTGAAGCAAAACCAACACTCACTCCTGTTCTTACTACACTACCACCCCGGAATGAAGGTATTGCGGCGAGCGGCACAACAGTTGAACCCGTATCGAGCCCGCCTACATTTCAGATGCCTCAATTACCTCCTGCGCGAAATGTAGAAATAAAACCAAGCTCAACACCAAGCCCGACACCGACACCAATGCCAACATCGACACCAACATCGACACCGACAACAACCATGCCGCCACCAGCCCCAAGCTCATATCCAACATCGATACCAACACAAACACCGACACCAACATCGACACCAACCTACATACCACCACCAACAACCCCGCCAGCCTCTACGCCTACGCCCGCCACAGTACCGGGAACGATCCCAAACCAGAACCTATCCAAATTAAACGATCAATGAGGTGAGAGATCATGTGTGAGAATTGTTCAAGAACAAGGCGGATCTGGGTAATCACTGCAATTTTAAAAAAATGCATTTGTTCGCATTTTATTTGCATAGCATTTTTTTATCAATCCATCTCAATTACATCCTATAAACTATTTATACATCAAACCCGATAACAATCCAACATGATAAAAAAAAGCCACTGGTCAAAATTAATTTTAGGGGCGATAATTTTTGTTTTAATTTTCACCAGCCTGTGCTACGGCAACACTGATAACGAATCCGACACCGAAGATTACACGCCCAGCCTGTCAAAACAACAACTATCCACATTATATCTTGGAACTGCCCATTTACTTCCCGACCCACCAGGGCCCGATAAGATGAACAAAACCGAGTTGTCGGCTCAAAATCAATCTGTTTTCGGGCGCAACATTCTTGATAGAAAATTCAACAGTAAAATGAAGCCCGGGCTGAATTTATGGTTTGACGCACATGGCAAGAAAGGAATCCAACTTGAATTTGAAATATCTTTACAAGCGGTTGAGGACAGTACTGTTCTACCAGACAAAACTTACAAGATCAGGTTCAAGAACTTTACAACACAGGGTGCGGCCGGGGTGCAGAACCTGAACATAACCTACCTTGATTACCAAGGCAAGCCGTTTGATATTAAATACGGTGCGGAGAATTGGTGTTCGGTTACATTAATAATCAAGCGCATGGATAACATTACCGATACCAAACTCACCATCTACTGCGGGGCCGACAACAAGATCTCGAACATCACACTCCCATACGACCGGACACTTTCGGCACATGATTACGAAAAAGAGAAGGAAGACTCTGAAAATGCAACGCCCGGGTTCAACAGTGTCGAGATCATAATTTCAGTAACCATTTTGATGATCTTTTTTCAAATAAAAAATGCTTCGCAAATAAAATGTTAACGAACGCATTTTTTATAAACTCATTTCTTCCTGGAATGTTTAATATCGTGGATACCGACCTTATTCGAACCGGTACCGGTTTTCGATCTCCGTTTTTGCGGCGCCGGATCTTTTGGTTTTTGTCTTTTTAATATGAACAGCCAGACAAATAGGAATACTATTATTGCTAAAAAAATTGCGACAATTAAAGAAACCACGATGGTGCTAAACGCTTCAGACGCACCCTCATCTTTGGATTCTTTCCCAATTTCCACATAAGCCATTCTCGTTGGTGTTAGATTGCCTTTGGGAATGATATCGCCCGATAATTCGGCCTCAAGAATATACTCCGTGGGCCCGTCCTTTGGTTCGGTCCACTTAAATTCTACCGCAAGATTTTCACCTGCTGCAAGACTGGTAACTTTTTTGGACTCGAGCTCGAGCTTCTGCACCTCGGTTATTTTAAAGAGTTTTACATAGAAATTATTTGCTGACAAATGAAAAACATTGCTGAGATTGACCCTCACGGTAACATCTTGACCTGGTATCGGATTTTTTGGGGATAGGGCCATTTTTGTAATGATAATATCGGAAACGCGCAGTGTGATCTTCAACTTTAAGATCGTTGTTGCAATGGTACCGCTCTGGCTCTCGCCGTAGATCGTAAGTGTTTCTGTTGCGGGCTTGCCCGAGCCCGGGGTCGTGATGACCAATCTAAGATATGCTTTTTTATCCGCACCCAGCATCAGGCTCACACGGTCATATATTGGAGAATCCGACACATATTCTATAGGTTCATAGTAGTCGATACGAATTGGATCGAAGAAATCGATATGTTTAGAGCTATTTGTATCGACATCTGGCGCCACATTCCTGATCCGGTCAAAAGAGATCGTCCACCCGGAGGGTACGGATTGCTTGAAAATGGAAATGTTCAAGGTATCCAGGCCGTTGCCTTTATTTTGGACCACTATCCAGCGCATGGACACTTTACCCAAGTCAACATTCGGATCGGCGGTGAGGCCAGTAGGATCTCGGTAAATATCCAACGCGATATCGGATACCAGGTTGACATTGGTAGTGATGACCACCTCATTTATCGAAGTTGTCGGGTTGCTTTTACTATATACCCCATAAATTATATTATGCACACCCTCAAGAGCATCCAATGGTATTTTTACATCAATATGAAAGCTTGTATGATCATTAACACCCAGACTAATATCTTTGAGATTGGACTGGTTTTTATCTTTAAAGAAAAGGACCCCCCAATCACCAATATTTTCATGCAGATCAAGCGAGAATACGGTATCTACATTGCCCACATTGAATAATTTCAGAGTATAATTGATCGTAGAATTTGGTAGATTTAAAGTGGTGGGTGTTTGCGTGGTCAGCTCGTAAGTGATATTGGTAATTCTTGGGATCTCTGCGATCAATTCTGTTGATTTAAATATCTGAGTAGCTGCATTAGTAGCAAGAACTTGAAAGGATACCTTGTCGCCCGGATTACCACCGGTTGGAGCATATATTAGTAAGATCACGTTCTTATTCTCGCCCGCATCAAGAACCATAGAATCGACATCGAATGCCGCCGACCAGTCCACGGGATCAGAATAATTTTGAAGCAAAATGAATTTATGATCCAAGGACAATGTAATGACATCGGATACCGACTGGTGATTTTTAACTTCAAGTATATAATTTACGCTCTTTCCCGCATTTACACTTTGGTGTTTTTTTGGACCCACCAAATTAACTTTGATAATTAGTTTTGCTTCAAGTGAAGCCGAGGCGGTTTTTTTAGTTTGACCGTTATTAGAAGTACAGCTAACTTGTAGAGTTGTGCTGCCGCCGCTCGGTGTATTAATATATATCTGGACGAGGTCATATTCGGGTTTGGAAAGTGGGCCGGAAGTAACTTGGGTATTACCGTTATCAAAGTTCGCCGTCCAACCGGAAGGTAACGGAGAAATAGACAAAGAATACGAATCCTCATCACCCTTGTTCGTGACCTTAACTTCAACTACACCACTACTATTGGGTTCGATGACGTACTCGGAAGTGATAAATTCAAACTCGAAATCATAGGCGCGCGAGCGCGTGCCGCCGGAGCCGTTCGGGTTTGACGCGGCATGCCCGAAAGGTCCGATCGAACAACATAATAAAATAAAAATGGAGAACAATACAATAGTTAATTGGAACTTCTTAAAAACAGTTAACTTGCGGTCCTGCATTACAATCACCTATAATAATTATAATTGAAGTAAATTTATATGCATTAAATGTACAAGAGCTACGTTTAGATATATTTTTCGTCAATTAATTCATATTGGTTTGGAATTGATAAATAAAGCATTATTTATCTTTCTAACTAACTTCGTAACTTTTATATTCTTATTAACCTTGAAGCTGAACAATGGTCAAAAACAATGCACCCATGGAGTATCTAAAATTATTCCGGCTCCAGACCGGCGCCACCACCGCGCTTGCAGCAGTGATCGGATACATGATCATTGCCATGCAGGTGAATTATGACATACGATCACTGGAACTTTTGCTGATATTCATAATCGGAATATTTATGCACATCTTCGAATTCGTGTTAAACGAATATATGGATGTGGATGTTGACCGCCGCTCGCCCGACCTGGCAGGAAAACCGCTGGTGAAAGGAACAATTTCAAAAAACTCGGCGCTTGGAGTGGTCATTGTCTCCGTGGCGCTATCTTATATTCTGACCATGCTGTTCTTTTTCGATCTTTGGACACTCATGTTCCTCACCATTGCATTCGGGTTTGGTTCAGTCTACGACATCCACGGCAAACGTTTCGCGGGCTCGGACTTCACACTGGCGCTTTGGATATTCTTCTTCTGCCTGTTCGGGGCAAGCATAGTTTCCGTTAAATTCACACCACTTTTATACCTGGTTGCGGGGTTAGGGTTCTTCCAGATCGTGTTCAACAATGCCATCGAGGGCGGATTGAAGGATGCAGATCATGACGCAACGGCGGGCGCTCACACAATGGCGCACGCACTTGGTGTACGCGTTAAAAAACAAAAATTGATAATTACGGATACATTCAAGGTAGCGGCCTACTCAATTAAACTGGGCCATCTGGCGCTGGTGGTTATGATCGTATATCTCTCAACTGTTCAAATTACCGATATTTTGGGGTATATACAATTAGCCATGATCCTGTTGCTGATCGCGATAATACTTTATACACTTCAAAAATTCCTCAACCAAGTTGAATTCCGCCGCGATGAACTGAAACGCATATTCAGCGTACACGAGATCGCAACATTCTTTCTTGCACCAATTCTACTATTACCGCTCCTGGGCATTACCACCGTACTATGTCTAATGGCGCTGCCTTTGATATGGTATATTGCCCTGAATCTGATCCTCTATGGAAAACCGCTGGAACCGCGGGTCTAATTAATTATTATATGATTAGGGATTTGGGATTTGGGATGTGGGAGGAGGGTTGATAACTTAGCGAATGACAGATGCCATGATGAGTTATGGATTGACAGATGCCTGGATTCATTGTTGATTGATAGATGCCTGGATTCATTGTTGATTGACAGATGCCTTAGTCGATTTTTGATTGACAGATACCTAGTTTTAAAGACAAATCCTGAAATCAACTCAGCATCAACCCAGCCCGGTATCTGTTCAACATCAATCCGTCTCGACTACGATTCATCATCCTCAAAAAAAACATCTTTATAAACTTATAATTCATTATTCATTATTCCTTCTAATTATGGGCACATCAATTTTAATTGTCGATCGGAGGCACATAATATGCCAGATATAGATTCGGGTTACGAGATGATCAGAAAGGTTGCGGCGCGCGAAGTTGAGAAACTCCATCTGCTGGAGTATGGTAAGGTTGAATCGGTAAATATTCACGGCTCGGAGGACGACGGGATAGGTTACACATGCTCGGTATTGTTGGTTGGCCGAACCACCGATGACGGCGAGATGTTAAAACTGGAGAACATTCCTATAGTGGCCGGTTTCATGGGCCAGATCGATGTGCCCGGAATTAATGACCTGGTTCTGATATCATACATAAATGGTGATTTCGAGCTGCCGGTGATCATCGGCAGGTTATATTCGAAGGAGAAGACGCCACCCCTTTTCGAAGACGGCCAGCACCTGTGGGAGATCTCCAAGAGTACATATGAGTCCGATCTTGAAAAAAGTGTGATCGACATAAAATTTGTTGACGGGTCAAATACCAAGATCCACATAACCGACTCGTCGTTGGAGGTAGCTACGGGCAAGCTCAGAGCCACGATCAGCTCGGGCGATGAGCCCTACATGGAGTTCGACGCCAATGGGACAACTGTAACGATCAAAGAAGACGGCAATATAAATATCGCCGCAAAGGCAAACATCATGATCAAGTCGGATGCCGATATTAATCTGGAGGCGTCTGGTAATGTGAACATTAAAGGAAGTAAGATCAATTTGAATTAATATGAAGATATGATAGGAACAAGATAAGTGACAAATCACAAGCACCAATAATCAAATAAATTCCAATAATCAATGGTTAAAATTCTAAACAGGAAAGAGGACAGAGGACGCTCGTTTTCCTCGCTAGTGGATAGAGGGTTATATCGCTAAACCATCAACTCGTTTTCCTCTCCACTCCACCCACTTTCCTAACAAATTAGTGTTTTGGTCATTGGGATTTCGGTAATTGTTGCTTATTTGGTTATTGGAACTAGGCTAATTTGCCAAGGCAAATTAACTCGCTATGGAAAACTCTTCAACTTTTCCACAGTTTGGTGCTTGGTTATTAGCGTTTATAATAAATAATAAGGTGAAGCTTATGTCTAGTATAGCTAGAAAGACCGATATTGCAAAGACCGACTCGTGTGCCCACGGCAAGCAGTGCTGTGCAGCGGGCCACGTGGTTGCCGGACCCATAACCGCCACATCACCGAACGTATTTGCGAACAATCTGGCAGTTGCACGCATGGACGATTCGGGTATGCATGCAGCCTGCTGCGGACAGAACAAGTTCACGATCACCGCAGGCTCGGACAACGTGTTCGTGAACGGCAAGAAATGCGCGCGCAAGGGCGATGAAACCAAACACTGCAACGGCCCGGGAGACGGCGGGACGGGGAAGATCGAAGGCGGTAGTTCCGATGTGAACGTGAATTGAAATGGATAGGATTTAAATTAAATTAAAAATAAATGCCCATTTGGGTGAATACATTCAAATAAATTCTGCATGTATGGTTAAGGGTGGAACAAAATAGTTTGTAAATACGTTGCCCATTGTCCACCGCAGGCTGACGAGGGGATCGGTAACGTATTAAAATTTAATCATTAATGATTATATTACGTTCTTTTTCTGTTACACTTTTTCTTTAGAAATTTATTTGAATATTGTATTTAATAAATCCAATATCTCTTTAGTACTCCAGATCTTAATGTTATTTTGCTTTTTAAAATGTTTATCTTCGGTCCATATCCCATTATTAGGGATCGCTAATGCCAATGCGATAAATGTAATATCATCTGGATCAATGTCACTAATAATATCCTTTGCCTCATTTAAATGTTTCATTATATCTGATTTTGGTAATACATTAATTCTATCAATCAATAATTCATAAATCGTATTGAATTTACTTTCTGATAAACCACCTTTTTTCATAATCAAATCTTTATGATTCTTAATTTCTGTAAGTAAAAAATCTGGAGTGTAAAATTCAAAATTTGGATTTAGCAAAATCTCTCGAGAAGTAGAATCGCGAATTAAACCTGCCATGATTCTATTCGTGTCAACTATGAAGATCAAGAGTCCTTCTCCATATAATATTTGGTCAAAGCCTTTTTTATTACTTTGTCTAATTCCATAACATCTTTTTCTGTTAATTTACTATCTGCTGTTAATTGATCCAATAATTCCATTTTCTTAGCATAATCCCACATAGCACGTCTGGCAATTTCACTCCATTTTATTTGATTATGCTTTTTTATTATTGTATACAACTCTTGTGGAACAGATAAAGTCATTGTTGGCAAATTTAACACCATCAACTATTATGTGTATGCACATATTTAAATGTATTTATTTATTTCTCTAATATGGCCCAGCTCGTTGAATTATTCGGCGCGCGTGCGCATTAAGCGACTAATAGTGGGTGCCTGCAGGGGGTGTTTGGTTGGGGATGCCAACAAAGTGTAGAGAGTTGCAGGAAAAAGAGTATGGCTTTCCGTCAGCAATATCATAGCGGCTTGGTAAACGAGCTGGTAATAATAAATCTTAAGTAAATGCATAACCATCATGAAAATATAATGGGGTAAAATCCATTAATGAATAAATAGAAAAATCATTTGGATAAGGTGATGATATTAACAAGATTTATTTGTTTATGTTTACACTTCTATTATTGAATCCTTTTATATCCTTTTTTGCTTATGCAGAAGAAGACTATAATTGGGATGATATGTTCTATTACCTTTCTCATGGAGAGAATAATAGATTAATTCCATTAGTAAATAAAACTTCGGACTTTTATTTTTTAGATTTTTTTGAAGATAATGTAATATGGATTAAATTAGAATACGATGTAAATGTAAATGAATCCTGGTATAAATCAAATTTGGAATTATTAAATTTAACCACATCTAAAAGAAAATTAATAACAAATTATGAGAAAAACGGATCATTTATTTCAGGGCCTCCGAAAATTTATAAAAATAAAATTGGATGGATCAAAGTTAATAAAAAAGGGTTTGATATAAATGAAAATATTACTTATGAAATTTGGAATTATGACACAATAACTGAAAATTCTACATCTTTATTTAATATTACTAATATCAATTTTTTATGTTATAATATTGATATATATGAAAATTATATTATATGGGCATGTTCACACTATGCAAACAATCAAACATTTTCTAAAATCTTTTTACACGATATTATAAATAATCAAACAAAAATAATCCATCAAACTAATAATACTATTGATTCTAGAAATCTAGCTATCCATAATAATAGAATAGTATGGATCGAATCATTTTCTCAAAACAATAAAACAATGCAAAATCTATTGTATTACGACATAAATATAAATAAAACAACAAATTTGTTATCATTAGACATTGCTAACATTGTATCATTAGAATTTATGGATAATATTATTGTTTGGGAATATGTTATTTATGATCCGATATCAAGAATAGGAATAAGTTATTACAACTTAACAAGTAAAACAAAATATACTCTATTTTATAATCAAACGGATTACAGTAATCCATCACTATATAATAACCATATTCTTTTTAATTATGAAAATTCTTCAAATTTGCCATATAGTGGATTATATATTCATGATATATTAACAAAATCCAATACTCGGATTGTCTATAGTATCATGATCCAAAATCCAAAAATATTCGGTACAAGAATAGTTTTCACGATATATCTTAATTTTTGTTTTAATATCTTTTTATATGATCTAAATACAGATAGCGACAATGATGGCGTAATTGATTACAAAGATATTGATGATGATAATGATGGGTATATAGATGATTATGAATTAAAATCAGGGTCAATTATCTGGGATAATAAATCATTGCCAAAAGATATTGATTTAGATCTTGTTCCAGATATTTTAGATGATGATAAAGATGGTGATAATTTTAACAATACAATTGACAAATACCCAGAGAATCCCGATGAATGGACTGATGCCGACAATGATAATTTGGGTGATAATCAAGAGGATCCTTATCCAAATGATCATGATAATGATGGATATACAGATGATAAAGATGTTTATCCCAATGATCCGGAAAGATGGAAAAAAGAAGAAAAAGAGAAAGGATTCATCCCTGGATTTGAAATAATATTACTTTTTATATCGATCTCAATTATTTGTTTTATCAAAAGAAAAAGAAAATAAATTAAATATATTTATGAAATGCAGGTATTGAATTTAACCGGGACTTCTTTGGAGGTGATTAAGATCAGATTTAAAAAAGCGATCATTTTAATAATTCTGACTGCAATTGTCTTAACTGCTGGATGTATAAATAATACTGAAGATAGTGATGAAGAGAACCAAGATATTAAAAACAATAAGGAATACTCAAGTTGTTTAGCTGAAATGAAATATGAAAAAATGAGCAACTCTGAGATCAAAGATATCACTGAGATAATTGAGAGTTTTTCAATTGATTTCGATCAAAGTAACTTAATGTTTCATTTTTATCATAGAGAGAATAATGAGATAAATTATAATTACACAATACCTGGAACCATTTTCAATAATGATTCCACTACAATTTCATTACAGTTCAGTGGCACTAAAAGATACGATAGTGATAAACAAAAATTAGCATATGATGTAGATTTTGTTATAAATAAATTAAATAAGAATCTAATTGAAGTAAAATATTCACCGCAATATAGCGTTGTTTGACAATAATAATTAACCTTCTAATTGGAATAATGCTGTAATGGAGGCTTATATTGTGGTGGAGCCTGATATTGTGGTGGAGATTGATAGGGGCCAGGTTGGGTATATAGTGGCCCACCCGGACCAGGGCCCAGACCGGGTCTAGGGCCGGGGCCAGTAGAAGGGCTAGGTGGCGATGGATTGAAAGTTGTAGGTGGTTGGAAACCCGGACGTGGTTGATAATTATATTGTGGAGGTTGTTGTTGTTGTGGTGGTGTAAAATGAGGCGGTGAAGCACCAGGACCATAAGATGGTGTGCCGGTCGGACCAGGCAATAACGGCGCTTGTTGTGGTGTTTGTTGAGGAGCACCTCGATAATCCAAAGATTTTGATTTTTTCTTGAAAAACCCGCCTTTACTTTTCTTTTGAGGTTGAGATTGAGGCATCGGAACTCGTTGCTCGGCGGTGGCGCCCGGTAAACTACCTGCCCTTGGCGTTGGAGTTTTTTCCTTTGAAGCAATTTTCGTGCGGATGTAACCAAATACTATCGCACTGATTAAAATGAATAGCCCAAGAATAACCAGGGCAATACCTTCCTTAATTTCCCAAGTACTGGGTTCAGGTTTTTTGGCACTTAAATAAATATGCTGTTCTGGCACAGAATCAAAACCATACTCGTTCCCCAACCCATCCTCAAACATGATATAAATAGAGGAAGTGTACACTTTCTCAGGCCATACATCACCAGCTTTAATATCTTTTTGAGTGACCGATAGGTTGCTCTATCAAATGAATTCCAGATCCTTTAGGTTCTGGATGAAATTTGATAAACGTCTAATGTATTTTTGGACCCGTAGCGGCGCGTTTGCCCCAAGGGGCAAGCACTTTA
>JAEHCK010000259.1 GCA_020696345.1 Thermoplasmata archaeon
GGTGGGTCATTCATATTTACCACAGTCAACGTAAAATTTGTAAAATCAATATACTCAGTATCACTTACTGATATATTGACCCAATATTCACCTACATCATTATTTTCAGGTGTACCATTTATTACAGCTATGGATGTATCATAATTCAACCATTTTGCATTGGTCGAGATCTCCCAGGTTAATTCCGGTTGTTTGTTATCCTCATCCTTTACAATGTAAATAGTTTCATAGAATACATCTTCGATAGCTGTTGTATTTGGTTTTGTAATGATCTTTGGTGGGTCGTTAACATTTATTACCTCTACTGTGAAATTTGTATAGTTGATGTACTCATTATCGCTAACTGATATATTAACAAAATGTTCGCCCACATCATCGTTTGTTGGTGTACCATTAAGAACGGCAGTTATTGTATCGAAGTTCAACCAACTTGCGTTAGTGCTAAATAACCAATTTAAACTGTTTTGTGATGTGTCTATATCAATCGCTTCGTAATCTACTTGATAATATTCATCTTCTTTAATTATTACGATATCGTCTGTGATAATGACTGGTGGGTCATTGACATTAATGACAATTAATGTGAAATTTGTAGAATCAAGTTCGTAAGTATCATTAATCGTCAAGTTAACCCAATATTCACCTACATCATAGTTCGTTGGTGTACCATTAAGAACGGAAGTTGTATGATTAAATTCTAGCCACATGGCATTAGTGGAAAAATTCCAATAACCAGGTGGTTGGCCTACATTGGTTATATCAATGTCTTCATATTCGTAATCCACTTTATAATACACATCCTCAATTGCAGTAGAATTATTATGTGTTATTATTTTTGGTGGAGTATTGTATACGATTGGGAAATTAAAAAGTCTTGTAAATACGCTAATTATCCCATCAGTTGCCCAGAACTTGAAAGTGTGCAGACCAATATCCAGATTTTTACCATTGAAAAAGTAGTATTTACCGTCCACATAATTGGTATCACTCGGGTCAACTTCCGACATTGAGTACTCTTTGCCGCTGATGTTCACGGTTATTTCTGTGGGCGGTTTGTTGTCCCTGTGAATATAGACTAATGTAAAATTAAAAATCGTGCTTGTATTACCCGAAGTCGGTGATAAATTCGGAGATCCTAAACCAAGTATCGTCGATATAGATCTATAGAAAATATCGGTATCCGTACCTGCATTGTTCGTGTTATTAGTGTCTTGCCAAACTATATGAATCTTGCCATAATTTACTGCGATATTTGGTATAGCGGAAAACCCGGTATTGATATCACTATCAGATATCGGTTCGGAGATTACCTGTACATCTTCCCAGTTATTCCCTGTAATGTTGTTTTTATAAAAAATATCCCAGTCACCACCAGCGCCAAATGTATTATTACTATCACCCCAAACCACATATATTTTACCATCTTTAATCGCAATTGCACTTGCCCCTGAAGAATTAATATTAGAATTCTTTCCTTGAATAGGTTCTGAGATCACTTGTACTGGTTCCCAGGTTAAGCCTGTTAGATTACATTTATAAAATATGTCATTATCAATGCCAGCACCGTCCGTGTTATTGTTGTCGTACCAAACGACATAGATCTTATCATCCTCAACAGTAATATCCGGTTTCCCAGAAATTCCATCATTGAAATTCTGACCCGGGACCGGTTCTGAGATTACTTGTATAGGTTCCCAAGAAGAACCAGTTAGATTACATCTGTAAAATATATCTGCATCCATCCCGCCTGCATTGTTAGTGTCATTTTCATCTTGCCATACCACATAGATCTTACTGTTCTCAACTGCAATTTTTGCTGAGCTAGACCACTTTGTATTAGAATTCTGACCAAGAATAGGTTCCGAGATCACTTGTATGGATTCCCAATTATTGCCAGTTAAATTACATCTATAAAAAATGTCATAATCGCTCCCTGCACCATTCGTTAAATTCCTATCTTGCCAAACAACATAGATTTTACCATTCTCAATCGTAATTTCCGGACTTTCCGAATCACGAGTATTTAAAAATTGGCCAAAAACCGGTTCGGATATTACTTGTATATCCTCCCAGCCTTTGCCAGTTAGATTACTCCTGAAAAATATATCATCGTCATAGCCTGCATCATTTATATTATTACTATCTTCCCAAACAACAAAGATTTTGCCGTTCTCGACTACAATATCTGGCATAGAAGATCCACGTGTATTATAATCCTTACCTGAAACAGGTTCTGAAATTACCTGGATATTTGACCAAGAATTACCATCAAAATGCCTGAAAAAAATATCTGGGTCATCCCCGTTATTACTAATATTGGTTTTATCATGCCAAACCACATAAATCTTATCGCCTTCAACCGCTATTTTTGGATAAGATGA
>JAEHCK010000001.1 GCA_020696345.1 Thermoplasmata archaeon
ATGAAAACAGCGGGATGTTAGGAAAAAAAAGGGAATTGGGGCCTGAAAAGGTCATTTAAGCACAATATTTCAACAATATATTTCATTGATGAAGTACATCAAGAAATGTCCGGGCTTAATTTTGATTATTCGGGCAGGCTCCTAAGCTAGTTTTTCACCACACTCTGAACAGAAACTTTTTCCCATTGTTTCAGCTCCACATCTGGGGCAGAATCTAGGGGGGCTCATTCTGTCTTTTTCCCATGTCCCACTTGCACCTCTCCCATCGGCTCTTGGAGGTTGTCTTGGGGGATAATCTTGAGGATGCCGTAACGGAGGATGCTGCTGAGTGCGTGGTTGCTGATAGGCATCGTATTGTATTATTGAGGGCGGTGGCTGTTGAGATCCATCATATTGGGGCCTTGGGGGTTCTCGATAAGGCTGTTGTTGAGGAGATGGCTGTTCTTTGTAACTTCTCTTTTTCCTAGAAGATAAAACGACAACCAGAATCACTACTACTACAATGACAACAACAAATATTATCGGGAGTAAAACTAACCCAGAAATAGCTGGAGAATCTGAAGAGCCTCCATGATCACTATTATCATCACTATTGTCCCCTACTCCATCACCGTCCGAGTCTCTCCATTCTGTCGGGTCGTCTGGAAATGTATCTACTGAGTCAGCATAACCATCTCCATCCCTGTCTCTTTCATCAACATTGAAATCTGTTTGTGTCGATGACTGCCATGTATAATCGTTCCATCCACCAAATATACCATCATGTAGTTCATATTGAAACTGTATATCGTATACATGACCACCTGTTTGAACGTTGCTAGGCACTTCGAAATTAATACTAAAGCTTTCTGTATCTCCTGTAGCAATTGACTCAGGTTCTTCTTCGCTAACATCACTACAGACTATATAGATATTATCTTCCATCCAATCAAAATGAATACCTAACCAATAAATTCTACATTGGTCTGCATTATTATTAGTAATGTCTAATGTTACAGTCACTATTTCCCCTTGCTCAGCCGGGTTTGAGTCAAAACTCCTAGTCACGTCAAAGTCGCCAGCGGCACTGACATTAACAGAAATTATTGATATAAAAAGAACTATACTGATTAAAATTATGACGCTAACTTTTCTTATCGACATATTAACACGTCCCCTTACTATATCTTTTCACTAAATAACAATCATTCTTTAATAATTTTACTCACAATTAAAATGCAGATAAATATAATCTCTGTTTAGAAAAAATTATATATCACTTGTGGATACGTTACTTAAATAGTTAGAAATTATTTCCAACATCATGATCTGTGGGCTACTGAGGCCAGTGACTGAATAATATTCGCCACAAAACCACTCTAAAATAAGATTATAATCCGATTTTATTCAGATAAAGAATGCTATGGTAAATTCACGCCCACGGCATTATCCGGCTCACAAATTATGCCCAAAATCTGAAGAAATGCAAATAAATGTTCCAAGAGGTAATACCCATGGATAAAATATTATACGATATCGAAATCAATCGTTCTCCAAATGCTTACATGGCTAACTTGAAATCCAATGTAAAACCACAGCGCCCGATCAGAGAATATAAAGGCGCAACCCTTGAAGAGATACTTGATCAGTTGGTGAGAGATATCCTGGATGAAAATGAGGAATGAACAAACATTTTTTTTTTAGGGTTTGGGGAGTTATGGCAGATGGAGAATAAAACCAAAACTACACTCAAAAATAAGATTGGACATTGATTTATTCTTATTTTCGTTCTGGGCCTAGAATTCTTGTGAACTACTACGAGTTGTTCCGCCCCTCTGCTCCGCATCGGTACTCTCGGGAGCGGGATCTAATTTATTATTACTGGATCAGGATCGGGTTCTGATTTATTTTCGATGACCAGGTTCGGGTCAATATCTCCCGAGCCTAAATCAACGAATTATAAGCAGAGCCTGCCAAGCTTTTTTTCTACCGAGCCTAACGCAGTGGAGCCCGAGCCCGAGTGATTTGGAGTCTAGGGTTAGAATTCCAGTTTAAATCAATAATTAATAAACGGAATTCTAAGTTTCATCAATTTTATTCAAAAATTGTCTCGAGCTAAAAATTCCTGATAATCATTAATTTAACTGAATTTTTACCCCTCCAACAAAAATAAGAAGTCATTAAAAATTAAACTTATTTTTGTGTGGTGCTCCTGACCCCTGAATTGTGACCCCCGACCCCTAGTTGATGCTTTTAATCATAATTTTATGTTTCAACAGGATATTTTCCTGCTCCCTTAAATTGGGAGATGAACCTCAATAACTTAACCAAGTATCAATTAATCAGTGGAGTCTTTTTCTACAATCTTCCACTCGTGGTACGGTTTAATATTGAAGAAAAACCCCATCTCGGCTGCTTCTTCACTTGATGGTTTCGTACCATCGCGGCGGTCCGCACATTTGGGACAGCTCCGGATACTACCACCGATTTTTACTTTATCGGCTAGGATCTGCATGTCCACACTATGCTCGGGGCACACTGCATAATTGCAGAAAAAGCAGATATTTTCAGTTTTCGTGTTACATTTCACACATCTGGTAGATTGTGGGATCCTAGTTTTTATCGTAGCGCCCGGGGGTGTATATTCATACCTTTGGCTGGGCTGGTCAAGGTCGCTATCATCTTCAGTTTTCTGCTCATCGGTCCTTTCCACCTCCTCAGGTTTGATCAATACTTCTAATTCATCTTTTTCTATCTTATATCCACAACTGTTACAAAACTTTACCGCCCCGGCCAGCTCGTGGCCACATTTACTGCAAAATGGCATGATTCTCACCAGTCCTGATATTAGTTTATCAATAAAAACGAACAGCGCATTTTACCGTTTTAAATATTGCGGTTTTTTTGTATAATTAGGGATTAGGGAAGTGTAGTATGGGATGAGGGTTGATCAAATTCGAAATCCTAAGTACTAAAATCTAAACAAATAACAATAATCAAATTCGAAACCCCAGTGAAGAAAATTTGTTTAACGAATTGTTATTTAGAGTTTAGAATTTGTTTAGGTTTTAGATATTCGAATTTCGGATTTTTAAAAAAAAAGTGATTACATATTGTCCTTCAAACATTGTGGTATCATTTCGATAATGTCCGTAGCCGTCAGGCCATTTCTATACTCATCCCAGGCCAGGTCACCCGAGTAACCGTTGATGAATGCCGCACACCTAGCAGCTTTGTAATGGTTCAAACCCATTGCCAATAATGCTCCCGATATGCCCGCCAAAACATCGCCCGTGCCGCCCACGGTCATCCCGGGATTACCCGTACGGTTTGATTTGAGATCATTACCATCGGAAATTATGTCAATGGGACCTTTTAATAAAAGCGACCAATTTCCACCTAACTTCTTTGCGAACTGTTTCACAATTTTCTGCAGCTCTTCCAGGTCTTTGGTGCTTTCCGGTAATGATATTGTTTTGAGAAGGTTCGATAATTCGGTTCTGTGTGGGGTCAATATGCCTGTATGGCTTTTCAACAGCCTAGTTCGCCCTGCTGAACTCAAGATTGCCAATGCACTTAATGCATCGGCATCCAGAACTAATGGGATGTTATTTGGTAGTTCTTTAATGATCTTCTTAACCGCGTTAAATGTTTCATCGGCCCTACCAAGACCAGGCCCCATGACAACAGCGTCGGCCGGTAACGTCGTTGTTAATCTAATTATCTCATCCACATCTTCCTCGGTCAGGTAACTTTCTTCATGTTCAAGCCGATGTACTATAAAATTCGGTGAGAATGATGCTACAGTATTGGCAATCGTATTCGGTGTGGCTATATGGACAAGATCCACACCCATCCGCAGTGCGCTCAAGCCCATTAATGCTGGTGCGCCTGTGTATGGCCCGCCGCCAATGATCAATAATTTACCACGGTCGCCCTTATGACTTTCGATCTTCAATTTTGGAATAAAAATGAGTTCTCCCGGGCCTGCATATTCCTCAGCCTCTTTTGGTATGCCGATATCCCTGATCAGGATCTTGCCAGAGTTCTCTTTGTTCATACCAGTTTTGGAATCATGGAATGTAACAGTGATATCGGGCATCACTGCACCATCAGTGCCAAGCCCGGTAGGTACATCCACGGCGATAATGATGGGTCGTTTACCAGTATATGTTGGTGCTACCGTGGTCTGGGAGTTCTTACTTTTTCGGCCGATCTGTCCGGTTTTGGTTTGCCCGCCTGCACGGGCTGAATTGATCAGGTTCACGATCGATCTGTAAGGTTCCCTAAGTTTACCGGATATCCCGACACCCAACATTGCATCGATAACAACCGTATATCCCGAAAGGTCTATGCTCTTCATTTGTTTAACATTAGATTTTTTAATACTGAATAACTCAATCCTTTTCTGCAGCCTATTATACTGCTCTGAAGCTATCGCAGACCGAATCTCCGATCGATCTCCTAATAAGTATACTCGTACATAGCATTGGGGTTCGTAAGCGAAATATCTGGCCGCCACCAGCCCGTCACCACCGTTATTGCCCAGACCGCAGAATATCGCCACAGAATCAATTGGACCTTTATGAAATTCTAACGCAGCTTTTGCCACTTCGGAGCCTGCATTTTCCATAAGATTAACGGTTGGCACACCCAAATGGAACGCATTCTTATCCAAAACTGCAATCTCTTCGAAATCGATCATGTTAGATCACTATTTCAGGTTATAGCTTGGAGTATAAATAATGTTTCTGATTAAAATGTAATTGATTTAGGGATGCGGAATGAGAGAGGGGGTAAGGTTAGACCGACCGTTACGATCGATTGATAATATGAACCACTTGGGGAGGGGAGACCGGTAGGCCTTCGGCCAAGCCTTCGGCCAAGCCTTCGGCCGACCACTAAAATCATTTAATAAACAGAATCGTTTGGGGAGGGGAGACCGTTTCGATTAGTTATCGATGGAAAACACTTGGTGAAGGGTGTAAAATGGATAAGCTAGTGTTTACTAGTTGGGAGTTTAGGGAGTTGTAATTAGGGGTTCTGCACAAAAATAAGATAGATTAATATTTAATTCTTATTTTTGCGAGGGGGGTAAAAATTCTATATCTAATAACATTCCAATTAAAAGAATTTTTAGCTCGAAACAATTTTTGAAAAAAATTGATGAAGCTTAGAATTCCATTGTTGAGATATTAATTTAATTTGAAATTCTAACCTTGGGGTTACAATTTAGGGGTCAGGATGTTGGATATAGCACAGAGATAACAGGATGTTCTAAATGTCGTTGGATGGCAAGATGCACAAATGAATTAACAATAATAAATCAGACATCTTGATAATAAATCGAAATATCCAACATCTTAACAAATAAGCGTAACGTTCAACATCCTAATAATAAATTGTAATATAGAACATCCTATTAATTAATCGAAATATAGAACATCTTAATAATAAACCGCTAAATTCCCCATTCCCATGCTCAGCAATAATAAATTTCATTTTAGTTTTGCCCTGATGACAAATGTTATTACAATTATAAATATAACCATGACGAAGACGAACCAATAGTCGTATAGGAAATTCACCACTTCTTGCCCGGTATCCTTTTTCACTGAGGTTTTAAAGGTCAATTTGTTGCCGATAGTTTTTCCTGTATCCTTGGATCTCACTTCAATATCGATGATGCCCCTATCATCGTCACGACCCGAGGCCAAGGGTTTAACGGTAATTGTGAGATTAACGATATCACCATATTCTGTCATTGTGACGACCTTTTTACTGACCTCCACTTCCCACCCGGAAGGCTCATTGAAGGTCAGTTCGAGCTCCATATCCTTCACATTACCAAGATGCAATAATGAAAAATCATACTCAACCGATTTACCAGACTCGGTTTCCATTTCCGATACTTCAGCAGCGAGGAACACATCATAAACCTTTGGTATGACCACGGTCAGTTCCAAATTGGCCTCTTGGCCTTGACCATATGCCGCCGTTACAGTTATCTGATAATCCCCGGCATTTTCAAATTCTTGTATGTCGATTATTAACGAGATCAACTCGGTATCCTCAGGGTCCAGGGTGAAGTCCGAAGGTGATAAGTCCATATTCCAAGAAACCTTCGGGTTAACATCCACTTCAATATCAACATTGAACGTGTTTGTGCTGTCCTCATTGGTGGCGTCGATATTGAACATAACCTGCATTTCCGCTAAAAAGTCGATAGTAGGTCCCGGGTCAGCCGTTCTCGTCTTAATACTGCTGCCCAGGGTAACTTCACCGTGCCCACCACCACCGTCATCGAATATTGTTTGTGTGTGTTGAGCGATCGTCTTCCTGGACGTGTCCGTGATATTCGTAGATATTGCAAGGAGGGTCAAATCCAGATCAGGAACAGTGCCTGGGGGGTCACTTGGCGCTGTGACCGTCAATGTGAACTTTGCAGCTTTTGTTTCACTGAGCACGATCGTGTATTTCAGGTCTGAAACCTTAACGGCATTGGGGTTGTCGCATGTGAATAATAGCTCCCAATCAGAGTTTTCAAGAGGTTGCTCCTCACCACTCACGGTGTATGTATCTTGATCACTGCCAGTGTTTTCCAAAGTGAATTCGTACACTGCCGATTGACCGGCTTCGACATATTGTATCGACTCGCTGTTAAGGTCAAAATCAAAATTGAATTGGGGTTTTGCAAGAACGGAAATTGGTGGTTCAAGTGGCCAATTCTTATCATTTATACTCTTGCCGTCATTAACCGAATCTCCACGTACTTCAACCGTGCATTTATCATTTTTATCGGCAGATGATGCCACAGTGACCTCCAGCGTTTTGGTCGTGATCTCACCAGGGGTCAATAGACCTGTAGTACTGCCGCCGACGAAGTTTGTATCCCAGGTAGCGGGATTTGCCGTTGCTTCCAACTTGATGCTATCGCTGTTACCACCAACATTGTACACATCGATCTTGAAATTCACAATCTCACCGGGAAAACCTTCATCAGTATTATTCAGGCATTCCAGATAAGTTCCATATTTAGCCATGGTAAATTGAGCGTTTTCAATATGATCAGAACGGCTGTTGTCAGTGATGTAGGCGGTGATAAGGTAATCACCGGCCGATAAGCCCAATGGATAGGTAAATGCCATTTCAAAATATCCGATCTCGTCATCCAAATTGTATGTATAATTAGCTGCCAGCCGGTCGAACAGTTTATCAACCGAAAGTTCCACATGATCGATGTCATACGCGCCGAACTTGTCAGTGACCGAGCCCGTTAATTTAATGCCACGTTGGTTTGAGTGCGGCATGTTCGGGTAGAATTCGCCGATCGTATCATCTGCATGTTTGGCGATAACTTTCTTACTGGAGATATGGTTGCAGGAAAGTTCCAGATAACCATCATTAAAACCTTGTTCATAATAAATAAAAACAGGTGAAGATCCTGAAGTGATACTGACATTGATATTGACATGTATACTATTTCCACTTTTGAATGTATATTCAGTTATTCCATCATCCTTAAAAGGTATATCATGTTCATCCTCGGCAATGGCTCCACCCTCTATAAAAATTGGATTTGGGTTTGTTGCGACGATCTTGGTACCATCTTTTATTTGAAATGTAATATCACCATCGGTTCCAGGAATGAGGATAGAAATTCGGAGATCAATCTCAAATCCAAATTTACCACTGCCCAAATCTAGGCCTTTAACATATAGGTCACCCATTAATTCGGGTTCAAGAGCAAAATCAATATTCTGGCCATCTGTCAAAGAATCCACAGCCTGAGGTAATGTATCATTGCCAGGGATCGTATTTAAGATATTATCTCTATGGAAAAAGACCCTAACATCATTGAGAGGTTCAGCCCGTGTGTTTATGTTTGGAGCAGGATCGTCATTCTCCATTCCCATAGTTACGCATGATATGATGTTGATAAAAATAAAAAGACCAATGATTAACATAGCACTGACTTGAGCAATAATTCTGGTCCTAATAATTCTCATGTAGTCCACCTGGCCAAATAGGTTCCTGGAAATAGTTAAAGTTTTTATTGGGATATTAATGTTTTGGTTATTACTTTTGTTTAACTTTTCCAATATACCCGAACTCATCTAAACCTTTTAATAATACCTCAATTTTATATGGAATTCCATGGAAAATATTTCTGATCTGATCGTCGAACTGAACTCACGCAGGTTAAAATTTACAAAAAAGCACGACCCGAAACGGTATGTTTCAGCGTGGATCGAAGAAGATTTGCATTTGAATAATTCAGATAGGGTAAATGCGTTGGTTGTGATCCTACGCACCAATGGTTGCAATTGGTCGCGTTTCGCCGGTACCGATGGATCTACATCCATGGCTATTACCGGTGGTTGTTTAATGTGCGGATATAGAAACGATTGCATGCCGCCTTCACAACCGGTAAGCGCAGATGCAATTATTTACCAGTTTAACTCGGCATTGGCAAAGTATTCTGATAAACAATTCGGACTTGTTAAGATCTTCACATCGGGCAGTTTTTTGGATTGCGATGAGGTTCCGAGAAAAGCTCAGGAAACAATATTGAAAACCCTGAAAAGACTTGGAATAGATCATGTCATTTTCGAAACACGGCCACACTTCGTTAATGCAGATGATCTCGATAGTTTATCGTCGATGTTCGGCGGCCAGATCCAGATCGCGCTTGGTCTTGAAAGTGCGAATGATAATGTTAGAAAGTTTGCGATCAATAAGGGTTTTACATTTGAAGAATACTGCTCGGCTGTACAGATCGCACAGGAACTTAACGTGATGATTAAAACATATCTCCTTTTAAAACCCCCATTTATGTCCGAGCGTGATGCAATAAATGATGTGATCCAGTCTATACTTAAATTGCACACCCGGGCCCAACCTGATTGCATATCCATTAATCCCGTGAATGTGCAAAAATTTACAATTGTCGAGTATTTGTTCGATCGCAACGATTACCGCCCACCCTGGTTGTGGTCCGTGGTAGATGTTCTAGAACGCGGTCATGCACTATTAGCAGGTTCCGGAAGAAATATACGACTGCTCTCACACCCAACTGCTGGCGGCATGCGCAAAGGGGCACACAACTGTTACAACTGCGACCAGCAATTATTGGAAGCGATCAATAAATTTTCTTTAAACAATGACCCTAAGTTCTTCGAACACTTGGATTGTTCATGCCGCAACCAATGGAAAGATATCTTATCCCTGGAAGATCTCAACATGTCTACACTGAATACGGTTCGTAAGCTTCGGTGATGTGAAAAAAATTATTTTTTATCCAGGTTCAGGATCTTTTTTACCAGCGGCGCATAGGTATGCTCAACCATCATCTTAAGGTTCGGTATTGAGAACACCATGATCTCAGGTTTTTCGATCAATAGATCATGTTCCTTGTAATGTGCATGTGCCTTATTCTTGAGCTCTTGGAACTGCGTGAAGTCACGGCAGACATTGATCATAATACTTTCAAGATTACCTGTGATCATTAATATATTGGGAAAATCCGAAAGTACCTTTTTTATGTTTTCACTGCGTTTTTCTAAAGAGGTTTTTGGATTGTGTCTATAATGTGATACCGCCAAGATCTCGAACCCCAGTTTTTTCAAATTAGGTATTTTTAGGGTTTTTAAGATCCCTTCGGTTTCGAAGCTCTTTTTAAGCTTTGATACCACCTGGCGTGTGACATTGATCTTTTCGGCGATCTTACTATCGGGAATGTCCGGGTATTTGATCAGACCATATAATACACGCTTCTCTATATTGCTGAGTTTAGTAAGATCAGTTCTTGGGATCTCACTTGGAAAAGTATCTTCTTCCCCTTTTATCTTAACATTGTAAGTTGTTTTAATTATTGGTGCAAAATCGAAGAAATTGAAAATCAAAGAGTTCTCGAACGGGAAGAAGTAATAAGCCTGTTGGGTGGTTTCTATCATATCCTTTTCGCGATATACCCGCTCTATATTTTCGATCGCTTGATGCATATCAGTGAAGTTTTTTGCTATTCCCAGACTAAATCCCAGATCGGATTCCGTGTGTGAATATACGATCTCCGGCAGTTTATCGTTGAATGATTCATTATAGGTTTCGATCCTCTCTTCTTCGGTCTTAACCGGATTATATTGAATAAACGATGTCATGAGCAATTCGCAGCCCAGGTTCTGCAATACGGGAATACGAAGAATGTAGTAATATTTATTACTCTTCAACCGGTTCTTTATTGCTGTGACCGTGGTCATTTTCAACTTGATCTTTTCAGATAGTTCGCGGTCGTTCAGCAGTGGATGTTTGATCAATCCATACAGCACTAATTTCTCGTTCTTATTCAACCTTCCATGTATCATTGTATCGGTTTTGGTAAATATCGTTTCAATATAAAAAGGTTTGGAAGTTTGTTAACATTTACTTAAAAATAGCATACAAAATAATATGAAAATGCAGGGTATTGGCGTTTATGCTTATATAAATGCGACGAGATTGCATTAAAATATGTTGAATCTATGTTTTGATGTGGAAGGTAGATCACTGCAATGAATTATTGTTTATGATCGTTGGGGGAGTGGTGTAAAATGGATAAGCTGGTGAAGATAAGTCGAGAGTCTAAAGAGTCGGGAGTCTAAAGAGTCAAATGAGTCATCGATGGGTAGTAGTCATGATGAGTTATTGATTGACAGTTGCGGTTATGGGTTAATACCACTGTTCAAAATTAAATGAACACTGCCACTGTTCATTATCAACTAATTTCTGCCACTGTCCAGCATCAATTAATCTCCGCCACTGTCCAACAGACCGGCAGACCGGTAGACCAGTAGACCGATAGACCGGTAGACTGGCAGACAGGTAGATTATGGGTTGTGGATAAGAATTGAAGAACGAAAATTGAACAAACTCACGAGATAATTTTTACCTAAAAAAATTATCTTTGATGTGGAATCTCAGAGCTTTATTGTCATCCCGCCGAACCACTGTCCCTATAGGTACACGGCAATCTTCTGCGCTTATTGCCCTGGCGCTTGAAGAAAGGAATGAGGTGGGTTGGTGTTAAATTTCATTTTGCGTGTCAATTGAGTTCAATTTCAATTTTTCAACAAACTTTTTTGGGGTAATGAAATTTACTTTATTTCTGATCTTCATTTGAGTTAACCGGCGATTTGTCGTAACAAAATAATCGCATTCACAATAAAAATAAGAACAGATATGAGGCAGATCATCAATATCAGTAATAAGATCTTGATATCGTTTAATTAACGGTGACCATTTATTTTCATAGATTATTACAATAAGGGGAATTGATAGCATAAAATTCTTTTGATAACCTGCTATGTCCTTGCCAAATGTCCTTTTGAAAAGTGATTGAATTTCATCATATAAATGATCGGATTGAACAACCTTAAATTGCTCGGCGATAGCTGCATTAATGGCAATCCTTGAATTCGTGTTGGGATCGATTCGTGAAATATAGTAAACATTTGTGTCAAGATAGGCTCTTAGCATACTTTTTACTCCAAATCTCTTTTCTTACTTTTTTAATAGAGCCAAGAATTTCATCAAGTTCTTTTTGATCTATTTTTTTTGTGACTATCATTGAATCTAATTGTTTTTGAATTAATTCAGCAAGTGTTCGTTTAACAGCAAATCTAAAGAAATCTGATTTACTTTTAAATTCACCATTTTTAATAAAGAAATCAATTAATTCTGTATCATTAATAGGCAATCTTGCAGTAACAACTTCAGTTGTCATTGTATTCACCATGTATACATATGTTTTTAGCTATTTAAAAATATTTTCTTGATTTTATACACATTCCAGGCAAATCATTTATGTTTAAATCCGTTTCAAATCTCTTCATCGAACCGAATCCCCCGCCGAACCACCGTCCCTGCAGGTACACACCAATCTTCTGTGCTTATTGTCCGTAAGCTGGAAGAAACATGACCTAGGTTAAGAATTTAATTATTGATAAAATATTAATTATTTTAATAATAATCTGTTACTTTTTTGTAATCGTGGTTTTTCAAACACTCTTTTAAAAGAAAAAGTAATCAAAATTGGAACTTATTTGGAGCTTGGATTTTGGAACTTGGAATTTTTATAATTATTTGCCAATTCCTTCTACGCCCCAGCTTCCACCTCTTCCACTCCTTCTCCCCCCATCTCTTCAGCAGCCTTCTTCTCCGCCCGCTTCGCATCCAACTCACGTCTTTTAGCCTCGCGGGACTCCCGGTCCGCTCTCAATATCGAATAGATATTGTTTGCTTGAATGGGATTTGCCAATTGAGTTTGGTAATCTGGTTCTATCGAGAGAATCTCACAGATATCAAGAAATTTTGTTTATTATCCCGTTTTTCGCACGATCGAAATTGAATTAATGATTAAATAATAATGGATTTGGGATTTGTGAAGAGAATTTAGTTGTGAGGTATGAGTGCACTACGATCTTTTTCTAAAAACAAGCGTTTGAGGTGAGAGGTGGGATGATTAATTTTATGGGTAATACCAAATCTAAGATATCACTCTAATATACTCGGGCTCGGGATCCACTTCGTTAGGCTCTGTTTAAGTTCCGCTTGTCAGGCTCTGCCTATATTTCGTTGATTTAGGCTCGGGTGTAGATAAGATATTAACCCGAACCTATTTCAGCTAAAATAAATCAGAACCCGATCCTGATCCAGTAATAATAAATTAGATCCCGCTCCCGAATTTGGACCGATCTAAATTTAGGGATCTGGGATGTGGGATGTGAGTAGCAGTATTTTTGCAAACCTCTCACCTCAAGCGAACGACCGAAGGGAGTTCGCGTACTCTCACCTCACACTTACCTTATTCTTATCAATAACTTATAGGTGGCCATCTCACCTAAATCATCACTAAGCAACGATAAAACACCTTTTTTCAATTATTTCATGATCACCCTGAACTTACAGAATGTATTACGTTCAGGTTTACAATCCACTTCGGTAACTTTGCACTGTAATCCCAATTTCTTTTCCAGGATCGTCCCTATCATACTTTTAACAAACGCACAAATTGCCTGGGCGATCTTTGGCTGGTCATTACAGTCCATATTATTTTCTATTGCGATCTCCATTGGCTTCTTTTTAAGTAATTTCAAAGTGCCGAGTTTGTGCTCTTGCCAGAATTCTCCCATTTCTTTGATCAATGGTTCTATTTTTGTTGCTTTACACTTTTTAGCTAGCTCTATACCCAGGTCATGACCCAGGTTAATTAGAAAAGGTTCATAGTCAATGTCCAATGACCTGATCCAATTAGTTATCGGATTGAGCGGCGGGCGAATCTGATTATATGATTTGTAGTTAAATCCAGCCTCGAACATGTCATTGGCAAACACCTGGATGGTTTTCACAATGGCATTATCATTACTCCAGATCGCAATGTCTTCACCGCGCACCGGGTCCTCGTCGTTTGGTATTCGATGGACCATTATACACTCCTGGCCATCTACGATCACAAAATGCATTGACGGCCTGCGCTCGATGTGTCGTATATCTGCAAATTCCGCCAACCGGTTCACTTTGTCAAAATTTTCATTATCAACCGGAAAACCATATTTGAGCTCGATTCCGTCTTTCGCCAGGTCCTTGATGGTCGATATCAACGTGCGAATGATCCTGCCAGGGCTATGCTCGTTGCCAATGGATATTATTTGTTTTTTTGCATTCGAATACATGTCTTTAAGTTTATCGCGCACATTACGCCGGCCATAGAACATCTCGAACTTACCCTGTTCGTCAGGCACATGTGCCTGAACCTTGAACGAGTTCGCAAGCGAATCGATCGAACGCTCCAGATCGCCGGCCTCTTCTTGCAGTTGGCCTACACGACGCTCCAGATATTTTTTAAAAGGTATTGCCTTGTATTTCAAAGGTGTTTCCGGTATGATCTGGACCAGACCTTTGTCATGCAACTGGCGCATTACCCCATAGATCTTGGTCCGCGGCACATGTGAGATCGCCGGTATCTGGTTTGCGGAGGATATGTTTAACTCCAGTAATGCTAAATATGCACGTGCCTGATATTCTGTTAAACCAAACTCTTTCAACTTGGTTAATCGCTCGTAAAACGAAAGCATGATATCAATTCCCCATTCGCGATCAATAACTTTATACTTAATAGACATAATATAATGTTGCTTTTTATAACTTTCTCTTAAGGAAAAGTCAAAATGCAAAATCTAAAAGCTAAAAGTGATCAGGACTTTTAAGATTTTACTTTTAAAATTTGACTTTAAAAAAATGCGTCAATTATCATTCACTTTGCGGAGGATTTTTTTATTGTTCCGAATGGTATTGCTGAATAATTGATCTTATTTTTCGTTTTCGAATTGAACTCTTCGACCTTGGTAATTGTACTGGCCGTGTTTTCGCTCGAAGTTGCGATCAACACGTTCAATCCTTTTTGCACCGCTTCAAGCGCCGCTGTAGATGACGAAAATTCTATATCGGGCCTCTTATTTATTTTCTTAAAAACAACATAGCCAACCAGATCTGTGATCGCCAGTTTATCGGGATTCTTTGTTTTAATGATCTTTTTGAGTTTTTCCAGATCTACCTCACGCGAACCACCCTCCAGTGTTGATGGTAATTCCAAAATTGTCAATACACCATAATCGAATTCAACAATTCCGGATAGATCCATAATTGCAACATCGTCACCGGATCTCGCATCATACAATACAATACCACGCGACTTTGATCTCTTATTTGGTATAGGTTTTGCCACCAGCAGACCTTGCTCCATATATAACCCAACCTCATCACCTTTCTTCAGGTCATCATGGGCGAGTGCAACGCAGCTTTCGATCAAGTTCAGTTCCTTTATATTGGAATCGATAAAGTCTTTCAGGTCCGCCATATTTTTGTGTAAGAACTCCACGCCTGCCTGTGTTAGCCGATGCTCACCATTGATCTTAACGATCAGATTTTCGCGGGTCATTAATTTAAGATAGTCCGATACCGCTTGGATGGTAATGTCTAGTTTGGAAGCCAAGTCACGTAGTTTTGATCTTGGCTGTGCCTTGAGCTCTACAAGAATCAATATTTTCGTAAATGCACGAAGATCACGTAATATTTGCATTGGTAAACACCTTAATTTGATGGATATATTGATAGTATTTTCGTTAAACGGTATCGAGGCTCGTATCGTAATACGTCTAACGTTTAACGGTAAAACCGTTAGACGAAACCGCTGGACGATACGAGCTTCGAAACCGTAGAACGCTTTGGTTTAACGGTAACTGAATTAATAAAAAAATTGCCTCAACCATTATCTTTTTTGCGAAGCAATTTTTTTATCTCAAATCGTCATGGACCTTTTGTGGTAATACGTGGGCGGGTGATATCCGGAAGTACATATTTATATCCTTCTCTTGGATGCTCTTTTAGTATGATATTGAAATCGTAGATCTTTGACATGTTTTTCTGTGTTATTATTTTCTCGGGTAAACCGTCTGCTATGATCTTACCGTATTTCATCAATATCAACCGCGTGCAATATTTTGATGCCAGATTGATATCATGAAACACACTGATCATTGTAACCTTCTTTGTTCTATTCAACTCGGAGAGCAGATCGAGAATTTCATATTGGAAGTTCAGGTCAAGATGTGATGTTGGTTCGTCAAGTAATAGGTATTTAGTACCCTGGGTCAGTGCACGCGCAACGATCACACGCTGTTTCTCGCCGCCGCTGAGATTCTTGATATATTTATCTCTGAACTCCCAACACTTGGTACGAACCATTGCATATCTTGCAAGCTTTCTATCATCTGCGCCCTCTATCTGGAACCGTGTCAAATACGGCAGCCGACCCATGAGCACGATCTCCAACGCGGTGAAATCGAACTCGAATGCGGATTCCTGCGGCACCACCGCCACACGCTTGGCAAGCTCGAGTTGTGATATATTGTCCAAGTTCTTGCCATCGAGGATGATCGATCCTTTTTGCAGCTCCAAAACCCGACATATGATGTTGAGCAAGGTAGATTTTCCACAGCCGTTGGGCCCAATGATACCTATGAACTCGCCTTTATTAAATGTGAGATTGATATTCTTCAATACCTGTTTGTTTTTTTCATAGCCGAAATATAGATCTTTCAATACCAGCATGATGTTCACTTTATTCTTATATTCATTTTTTGGTTATCAATAAATAAAGGAAAAACGGCGCACCGAACAGAGCGGTCACAATACCGACTGGAAGTATAATTAGCTGCACCGGACCACCGGTCACGACCGACGCAAACCGTGAGAAGTTCAATGAAAATGCGTTAGCCCATACCAGGAATATGGCGCCAAACAATGCCGAGGCCGGAAGCAATATTCGGTGGTCAGACCCGACCACTTTACGCATGATATGAGGAATTATCAGACCCACGAAACCGATGATACCTGCAAACGCCACCGCGATCGCGGTGACCAGGGCGGCCGCACACAACAGGATCAATTTAACTCGCTCTACATTGACGCCCAACTGTTTTGCCGTATCTTCGCCAACCGAGAACGCATTTAGATCTCTGGAAAATATGATCAGAATCAATAACCCGGGGATTATCAGGATCGCTGAGATATTCACTTTATACCACTGGATATTATCTAATGAACCCATCATCCAAAATAAAACACTCCTCGGGTCACCAATCTCCATGTAAGTAAGGAACAGGGTAATTGCGGAAAAAAATGAAGAAAGCGCTATCCCCACCAAAAGCATGGTTGTAACCGAGACCTTGTTGCCTTTTTTGGAAAGAGTGTATACGAGAAATATCGTACCGATAGCCCCGATAAAAGAAAATATCGATAAAATATACTGCTCTGGCACAAAGCTGAAAATTCTTTTTTGCAACAAAATGCCAACAATAGCGCCTAATGCGCCACCGGAAGATATGCCTATAATGAACGGGTCCGCCAACGGGTTGCGAAATAACCCCTGCATGGTTGTTCCTGCTGAGGCCAGCGCCACTCCAACCAGGATCGCCATCAGGACCGCAGGAAGGCGTACATCTATAACTATGACCTCCCACAAAGGGTGGTCAAAAGTTATACCCAAATTGAATATTCGGTTAAGCAAGATCTTGAATACGACATCGGGTGGGATTGAGACACTGCCAATTGTTAAACATATTCCAACTGAAATGAAAAGAAGAATAGATAATATGGCCAAAATAGTGGACCATTTTAATAGTTTACGACCGCGCATAATCTCGCCGAGCTATTATTTTCTGATCTAAGTTCACGATGCATATGAGATCATATAATCGGATATTAACTCCAAACCGTCCACAAGCCGTGGTCCTGGCCGATCGACAATGTCAGCATTGACATCTATCACCAAATCATTTTTAACTGCATTTAGGTCTTTCATAATGTCACTGTCAATAATTGATTGCCTCGATGGTGTTGGCCAAGTATCATCTTGTGAGGTTAATATAATATCAGAATTATGGTTTATCATATCCTCCACGGTGATCTGAACTGATTTTCCACTACTATCCTTAACAGCCACCTCACCGCCGGCCATTCTAACAAGATCGCCTGAAAATGTTGATGAGGTCGCCACCCAGGGGCTGGTAGCGCCGTCGTAATATATCACATGCAAAACTTTCGGTTTATTTGCCGCAGAAATTGATTTGGTTTGCGTCTCCACAGCATCAATTCGGGATTCCAAGCCATTTAAAATTGTATCTGCCATTGTTTCCATTCCCAGAACCTTGCCAATTAGATCTATATCATCCAGAACATCCTGCAAATTCTTTGGATAGACCCGGAATACACGAAGGTCATACTCGATCATTTTATTGTAATTGTTTTCAGACAGATCCAATGTTTTATCCATGAAAATAATGTCCGGTTCTTTTGAGATTATTTTCTCGATATCAACACCTTCATAGGTGGATACAACTTCGATGTTTTCACAAGCCGCCGGATAATTCGAGCCCGAATCCCTACCAACTATCTTATTTCCCTGGTTTAAACTGAATATTATCTCGGTAACACTTGGCGCCAGAGATATTATTTTCTCGATGTCTATGGGTACCTTGACGTCCACACCCGTGTCATCAACCACGGTGATCGTGTCCAAATCCGATTCTTCAGGGTCATTATTAATACATCCAGTAAACAGGTTGGTAATAAAGAGCAATGCTACAAGCAGTATGATCACACTTTTCGATCTCATAATTAGCCTCCGCCGTTTCGACTCAAGTTGACTTGATTTTTCTCAAGCCCACTTGAATCAAACGGCATATAAGTAACTCAATATTAATACTTTCGGGAATCTCGAAAAATGTAGTAAAAATTATCATTCCGAAGTGTAACCTCGTTTGGTAACGACATAGAGTTTAATAATCTATAGTCACAATTACATGATAAAGTGAGCAGGAAAAAGAGAAAATCTAGCATCTCGTTAAGTCAATGATACTCCGGATCAATACAATTTTCACAAGGGACATGAATATAGATCTATAAAATACAAAACCCAGATTACAAATTACAACCACTCACCCGCAATGAAACGGTAGGTTGATCATCGATCAAACTTTGCATCTCGAATAATATTTGATTAAAATCACCCACCCCTTTAATTAAATAATTTGCCTTTCTCATAAAAAAATCAATTGCCTTCCTCTCTTGATTTGTTTGAGATGTTGGTGATCGCCTACCGTTTCTGTTTTTTTATTGTTGGATTATTAATGATCTTTATTGAGTGAGGAGTCTAGAGAGTGTAAGTGTGTGTGGGTGTGGGAGGTGAGTTGCAGTAATTATGCAAACCCTCTTTCCTCTAGCGTATTGAACTATTAATGCTTTAAAGCGTCCTCTTTCCACTTCCATTTATCAGCAATAATTAATTAAGCAGATAACTGACAACTAACAAGTCGACAGCCCATCGAGTCAAGAGTTGGCGGCAGAAAAGTTTATATGTCAGCAAATGCATACTATGATTGGACGGATGTCCTGTAAAAGAATGGTTAGGTGGACAAATGACAAGATTATGTGCGCTCATTACTAAACCTCCACATTCGGATGAAAGTGCTGAACGTATGTGCGGGATCACTCAACGAGCTGAAGAACGTAAAATGGATGTTTCAGTCTATTTTCTGGGCGAAGGCGTGCTCTGTACTAAAAAGAACCAAAAAGGATATATTGGTCAAAATATGAAAAACGCACTTGAAAATGGTGTTGTTATGAAAGCCAGTGCAAAGGACCTGAGAGCAAGGGCGATCACAGCAGAACAGGTGGAAGCCGGTGTTGAGATCGTGGAGGATCTCGAAGGCGCATTGGTTGAAGATATCATGGAACATGCTGACAGGGTGATCTCATGGTAGCTAAGAAAAAGACATTATCGATGATGCTTTTTTCCGGCTCTTACGGCAGCCAGGATGCGGAATATATGTGTCGGATCGCCGAGAAAGCAATAGACATGGGATATGACGTTCAGATATTTCTATACGGAGATGGTGTTAACGCACAATTGACCGATCAGGCACCGAAGATGTTCTACAATGTGGGTAATGCTCTGGAGAGATTATCAGAAAAAGGCGCTGTTATCAAGAGTTGTGTGAGATGTTCACAGGCCCGCGGATATTTGGATAAAGATAGTGAGTTCGACGAGAGCCAGGATAGATATCCGTCTTCCAAGACCATCGATGCAGTGAAAATTTACAGTTTATATGGATTTATTGATATGATCAAACAAGGTGACCAGATATTAACATTCGGGAGTTCGTGATATCATGGTAAAGGTCGTAATCGATATAACACATCCTCCGTTCGGGCACGAAAACACGTTTGCCGGGCTTTATGTGGCAACAGCAGCGCTTTCAAAAGGTTTCGATGTTACGGTTATACTAAGGGCCGATGGGGTCTATACCGGCCGAAAAGGCCAGATCGAGCCTATGAAGAACATTAACCAACCACCGACAGAAGACCAGGTCAACGACGTTATCGAATTGGCCGGGCGTGTGGTAATAGACAAGAATGCGTTGGAAATGCGAGGCATTGCACCAGATGAGCTCATAGACGATATCGAGATCCTTGATACTACTAAGATCCATGATATTATTCTTGACCATGGTGAAAAGATCATTGCATTTTAAGTTTAAATGTAAAAAAAAAACAAAGGTGATCAGAAATGACAGATGAAGTAATAGAAGTAACGGGTTTGACATGCCCCGCACCGTTAGTTGAAACTCGAAAAAAACTCAATAAAATGCAGGTTGGAGATGTGCTGGAAATTATTGGTGATCATGGCCCGTCCAAAAAAGAGGTGCCCGAAGCAATGGAAGAGTTGGGTCATACCATACTATCAGTGACCGAAAAGAACGGTGTTTGGTATGTTAAGATCAAAAAAATGAATTGAATAAAAGATAATAAAACTGTGAGGTGATAATTTGTCAAAAGCAACGATCGTAGTATTCTCTGGTGATCTTGATAAGGCGTTAGCGGCCTTTGTCATTGCTCAAGGCGCAGCGGCCACAGGCATGGATGTCACGTTGTTCTTCACATTCTGGGGTATTAACCTGGTCCGTGATGAGAATAAAAAGGCACTTAAAGATAAGGATTTCATGTCAAAGATGTTTGGCTGGATGATGCCAAAGGGCGCAAATAAACTCAAACTATCGCAAATGCACATGGCCGGTATGGGTACATCCATGATGAAGAAGCGTATGGCAGAAAAGAAGGTAAATAGTCTATCCAAAATGATCAAAGATGCAAAAGAGCTTGGTGTGAAGTTTCTGGTTTGTGATATGTCTATGGATATCATGGGCTTGCAGAAAGAAGAGTTCATAGATGAGGTCGACGAGATCGTTGGCGTCGGTGCATATATAAAAGCATCCAAAGGTGCGGAACTTACATTATTCATATAATTGTAATTGATGGCGTTTCAGATGGTGAAAAACAAGAAATTAAAAGAAAAGATCCTTGTAATGTTAATGGCTGATTCACGTAAGTCATTCAGAACTATTGCTAAAGAACAAAACATCAGTACAACCACAGTTAGTAGAATAGTGAAAGAGCTGGAAGATACAGGAATAATTCTTGGATACACTGCATTAATTGATTGGCATAAAATCGGTTATGACTCTATATTATGCTTGCAGGTAAATGTAACATATAATGCTAATGTTGATAAGGTAGGCTCGAAACTAAGAAAGATACAAGCAATAAAACAAGTATTTTACACCATGGGTGATGCCACATTCTCAGCTTATGCTGTGTGTAAAAATACCGAAGAAACCGCAGCTCTACTCGAAGAACTTAGAACCGTTTCGGGAGTTGAACGAGTAGTGCCACATACTGTATTAAAGACTTATTGATTACTTTTGTTTGAAATGTGTAGTAATTGGTGGAATTACTATTTAGGATATTTCAAATTAATAAAAAAAATGCGTCAATTATCATTCACTTTACGGAGCATTTTTTTATGATTTGTTTAACGAAGATTTAAATAAAAATCTATACATTCGGATAACGATATTAATTTGGAAATAAGGTTATTCTTTTGGTAATTTTCCAAATGGCACCTATAAGGAGGGAGAAGTTATGAGCGGCATATTTGGCGTTGTATCAAGTGGAGATTGTAATGAGTTGCTGATGTTGGGCACGGATTATCATTCGCACTTAGGCACAGAATACGGCGGGATCGCCATACTTGGTGATACATTTCAACGGCAGATACATAACATAAGCCAAAGCCAATTCAAATCGAAATTTTTTGAGGATTATAATGAAATGAAGGGTAACAAGGGCATTGGTGTAATCAGTGCATTTAATGAACAACCGATATATTTAAATTCAAAGTTCGGTCCATTTTGCTTGGTTACCAACAGCCTGGTGGAAAATAAAAAAGAATTGGCCCAGGAGTTATTGGATAAAGGCATTTCTTTTTCAGAATTCGGTGGCGATAAAAGCGAAGGCGCAATAAATGAAACAGAGTTAATAGCAAAATTAATCACCCAGGAGACCGAGTTGATAACAGGTATAGAGAAAATGTTTGACAAGATCGAAGGCTCGTGTTCATTATTATTATTAACACGTAATGGTGTCTATGCTGCTCGTGATAGATACGGGTACTCACCATTGGTGGTTGGCAGCCGTGATGACGCCTGGGCGGTTACTTCAGAAACCAGTGCATTTCCTAATTGTGAGTTCAAAATCGAGAAGTTTCTAGATCCCGGTGAGATCGTATTATTGAACGAGGATGGTATGGCTCAACGACGGGCGGGGAAGAAGAAAAATCAAATTTGTTCATTTCTTTGGATTTACACGGGTTTCCCGGCATCAAATTACGAAGGTGTTAATACCGAGATCGTTCGTGAGCGCTGTGGCAGATGTCTTGCCCGACATGACAACGATATTGATGTAGATCTAGTTTCCGGAGTGCCAGATTCGGGAATCGCCCATGGCCTGGGATATGCCATAGAATCGGGTAAACCATTCCGCAGACCATTGGTAAAATATACACCCGGCTATGGAAGAAGCTATACACCACCAGATCAAGCTACGCGCGATATGATCGCAAAAATGAAGCTGATACCTATCAAAGAAGTAATAGAGGGTAACAAGATCGTTGTTTGCGAGGATTCAATAGTTAGGGGCACTCAACTGAAAAATTTTACCATTAAAAAATTATGGGAAGCAGGTGCAAAGGAAATTCATGTACGGCCTGCGTGCCCGCCTCTAATGTTCCCGTGCAGGTTTAACTTCTCCACACGCACCACTCATGAGCTGGCAGCACGAAAGGGTATACGTGCAATAGAGGGTCATGACCCGGAGGATGTGAGTGAATACCTCGATTGTAATTCTGAAAAATACCAACAAATGTTGGATTGGATCGCGAAGGATCTAAACGTAACTACATTGAGGTATCAAAAGTTGAAAGATATGGTCAAGGCTATCGGTTTACCAAAAGAGAACCTCTGTACTTATTGCTGGGATGGGAAATACCTAAAAGCTGATGACTAACTGCTGGGGATATTGGAAATTTTAAAAGTCAAACCTCAACAATTTTTCTAAGAAAATTGTCTGGAGCTAAGAATTCTTAAAAATACATTACAATAAATTCAGAATTCTTACCCTTGTAAAAGTTAAAAGTTCTGATCGATTTTTACTTTTACGTTTTGCCTTTGCATTTTGCAATTTTCAATATCCAATAGCCTAATAAACCAATATTGGATCTTCATACCTCAAGCGAGCGGAGCTCGCGTACTCTCACCACACACCTAAATATGCAATTAATCATCAATTATGATATCGTCCAGTGCTCTCTTCGGCACGTGATGCACCATGTTCTCATCGCGGAAATAGCTGACATCCCCGTCCGGTCCAACCGGGTCGATCACCACTTCTTCTTTGGGTTTGCCAATAGCGATCACCAATAGAATTTTGAACCTATCAGAAATATTGAGCGACTGCCTCAGACCCTTACGGTCGATATTAGCGATCATGCACCCACCCAGACCTTTCTCGGTGGCACCCAGTAGAATGCTTTGCGCGGCAATACCCTGGTCATAACCAAGTATATGCTTGATCTGTGTATCCTCCAATATTATTATATACGCCGCAGGCCGCTCACCCTTACCAGGTCCGGGCCAGTCAGATATTGCTGCGGCCCAGCGAAGGTGTGGAAATATCATTTCATTTTTTTCCGGGTCGGATGAGAGGATATATTTCAACGGCTGCATGTTCTTACCGGAGGGAGATAATCTTGCAAGGTCAACGAACTCCATTAAGGTCTCATGGTCGATCTTGAGCTCCTCATGGAATCTGCGGTAGCTCCGGCTCTTCAAAATAAGATCTTTTAGCATATTATCACTTTACAAGGTAAATGCGTTAATGGGTTTTTAAGATTGACCTATTTTGATCACTAATTGTAAAGATCCAGAAAAGGGAATTGGGAGAAGAGAGGTTGGATTAGTTGTTGTTATTTGAAATAAAGAGTTATCATTTACGGCTTTGAGTTTAATTTTTCAAAGAAATCTTTTGTAATTGATCTCCAATTGTTTTGATATTTATCCGTGATATCTTTTTTTGTTTCGATCTCCTCTATAACTGATCTGAAATGCTTAATGAAACTATATTTGGTAAGTAATCTCATTAGAAGTTTGAAATCAATTTTACAATTTGAAATTAATGTAATAATGTCAATAAAATCTTTTACAATCTTTTGTTGGAGGTAGAAAGGATCAAAAGTTGTTTTTAGATCGTATTTACGATCGTGAGCTGCTTTGGCCTTATAAAGCAGTAATACTTCGACCTGGGGGACATACAATTCAAAATTCTTGATCTTCTTTTTTGTTTGATATGTTAAAGCTAATTCCCAAGGAATAACGAGATCGGTTCCTTTCACTCGATTAATATCTTCGATAGAACAGGCATCGATTATTATCCGTTCTTTGCGCTTTGAGGTTTTTATTTCTTTAAAGAACTCCTTAACAAATAATCCTTCAGATCTATAACCATGTGAATAAAGGTATTCATTGATCACTTCATGCTTGAGAGTTCTATTCGGAAATAGGATATCAATATCTCTGGATCCTAAAGCCGGATGATGTAAGTAAACAGCCCATCCACCGATAATAATTGGAAAATAACCTCTGGTTCTATTTAGCCAATTGCAGATCTCTAGCATCTCTTTGAAGCTCTCTTGAGTAATTTCATCGTAGTAGATATCTTCGAATTTCATAGAACGATCCGCCATTTTCGTTTTAAAAGTTCTTTGGTGTAATGAGCTTTGTTATCACAAAATAGATCAACAATCGTTTGTAGTTCTGTTGTATAATTGTTTTGTGAATTCGATTGGTGTTTTATGTCATAATCTTGGAAATCCCATGAATAGAGCTGGACTTTTGTCAAACCGAATTTTATTGCGGACAGGTCTTTTTGGATATTGTCAGTTTGTTCAGTAGATCCTACATAGCAACAGACCGTATCTCCTCTAAAATACGAGTCGTATTTTTCCAGAGCGGTTTCGAGACAGAATATGACCTTTTTTCCGGTCAAATATTTAATAATTTCTTCTTTTGTTATGTCCAAGTTCAGTTCAAGAATTTTTAGATCTTTCATTTTTCTAAAAAACGAGATCGCTCTTAATAATCCTGTAGGGTTGATCAATTGGTATCTTACTACACCTAAATTATGAGGTACTTTGGTTAAAACTATTTTCCGTACCCTTTCTATGAAATTATTATCTTCCAGCCATTTAAAGGTTTTATTGATCTGACCTAAAGATATGTTTGTATTTCTCATAATCATTCTTTGAGAGAACATAGGGTGATTTAGAACATATTTTAATATCTGGAAAGTTTTTGGCGCAGTGGGTTTCATATGTTCACCAACGGGCAGATAGTTCACTATATAGTGAACATTATGCTTGGCTTGATATATAATGTTTGTCTAATAGATAAGAAAATTAACCAGTAAGTAATAAAAACATGCCATGGAGATGACCGAAAGTGATAATATATCAGAAGATAGGTGCCATTATTGGAATAGCATTTTCAAGAATACGAAGCGAAAAGGCGTCGACGAAGGGTAAAAGAGAATAGGGTTGTCGGGTTCGGAATATACCAGAATAATGAAGAGTAGAAATCCCAAACCCAAAATCTCAAGAAAACCCCAACACAAACAACAATATATAGTAATGAGGTAAGTGCTTAATGAGTAATTTAAAATATTTTTAATTTTTACTCATCCCATTCAATTAAATCTGATAAATCGTCAAATTCTTCACTTTTATTTTGAGATTTTCTCATTTCATTTCTTTGGTTTGATCTTCGTTTCGAATATTGTTTTTTTCTATAATATCCTAAATTTTGTGATGGTGATATTCTTCTTCTATTATTTCGTCTTTTAATAGATCTTCGAGTAATATTAGAGTTATAGTTATAAGATTTCCAGTTTTGGTAATAATAATCATTGTTTTTGAGATGTTGTTCGGATCGTAAAAAGCGATTATATTTTATGGTTAAAAACACGATTAATATAATACTTATAATAATTATAATAGAAATTAGAATCCAAATCCAATCCAAATTTGTAATTTCATATTTAGATTCTTTTTCTTTCCATTTAGTGTTGTCTAGCGGATAAGCATCATCACCATCATGGTAAAAGTCGCCATCAGTATCATTTAATAATGGGTTAGTTCCTATTTTTAGTTCTTCACTATCATTGATACCATCATTATCATCATCTGGATCTGCATTATTTCCAATATTATCCCCATCTGTATCCACCCATTCTTTCATATCCAATGGAAAGTCATCACTATTATCCCCAACATTGTCATTATCAGTATCCAACCAATCTTTAGGATCATTCGGAAATTTATCCATATCATCTGGAAACTTATCACCATCAGTATCCATTTTTGTTGTAAAGGTCCAACGGTAAGTTTTATCTAATGGATTTCCTACGAGATCTGTTCCGTTTTCATCAATAGTAATTATGTATGTTGTGGTGTAGTATAAATCGGATTCAGGTACAAAAGTCATCGTGTTATTATTCCATGTAAATTCTCCTTTTATAGTAGGAAATATAGAAAATGATTCTTCTACCTTTAATTGATCCATTGGTTCGTTAAATGTGACCGTAATATTGGTTGTCGTCGCTACTTCATTACCAGTTGGTGATTTTTCTTTAATCATTGGAAGGTCGATATCAGTTGATATAATTGTGATTTGAATTGTATGTGAGTTAGAATTATATTCCCCGTCTGAAACTGTTATATTAATTTCCTCAGTTAAAACAGAATTAGGAAAATTAAAAATGATATCTAATCCATCTATTTCCACATATTTTGAATCTATATGAATGGTTAAATCAGTAAGATTATTATCTACATCATTCACATATTGCGAGAAGTCTAATAAATATTCTTCTAATGCATTTATAGTTAAATTTTTTGGTGCACCAGATATAACTGGAGCATCATTTACATTTAATACTTTCAATATAAAATAATGTTCATCTGATCCACCATGATTATCTGTCACTTTAATTTTTACCCAATATTCACCAACATTATCATTAGTAGGAGTCCCATATAATTTCAATTGTAAAGGATTCCATTTCAACCAAGTCGCATTAGAATTAAATGTCCAATACAATGTATCTTTAAAATCATCGTCAATAGCCGAATAAATCACAGAGTAAAATTCATCTTCAATAGCCAATAATTGATCTTTTGTATTAATAACAGGATTATCATTTGTGTTGTTTACAATTAAAGTATAATTTCGTTCATCATATCCATCATGACCATCAGAGACATTTATTATTACCCAATATCCACCCACATCATCATTATCAGGTAAACCATAAATGAAAAGATTAATACCATCTGAGGCAAATTCTAGCCATTCAGCATCAGATTTGTAGGTCCCGTTTAATAATGTGGTTTCAATATCAGTAGAATTAATAATCATTTCATAATATTCATCTTCAATTGCCAAATCTAATTTATGAGTTATAATCGATGGTTTATTATTTAATATTAAAACAGCATCTGAATCTTCAATCCATCCGGTATTACTTTGATCAGCGTCAGTAAATTTTACTCTAAAATCATAAGGTCCACATTCTATTGTTATTGTTAAATTAAATATAACTTGCCAAAAATTAAATTTATATTCTTCATTTTCAAAATCTTTCCAGACACCTGAAGGGGTTTTATATTGAATTTCACATTTTAAAATATCTTTGGAGGTTTCAATATCCGTCCCATTTGCATATATAACCAAGGAATCTGTTCTATAAATCTGATCTTTAGAATATGAAATTACACCCTCAGGAACATTATTTTTTACAATTATCATATCTAAATCTACAAACCAATCATTATAATCATTATCCAAATCAATGAAACTATAACGGAAATCATAAGTTCCTAATTCAGCATTAATAGATGGAATAAATGTTGCTTCCCAATGATTTATTTTATATTTTTCATTAGTAATATCTATCCATTCACTCGATGGGGTTCTATATTGAATCTTACAAAGTAATTCATCTTCTAAATTTTCAATATCACTTCCATTAATATATATTGTCAAGGTTTTTGTTCTGAAAACAGAAAAATTGGAATATTTAATATTTTGAATTTTTGGAATATTATTTTTTATAGTAATATTATCAAAATCTTCCAACCAGCTGCTATAATTTCCATCTTTATCTTTAAATCTAACTCTAATATCAAATTTACCAAGTTTAATATCTTTTGATGGCGTAAATATAACTTCCCAATGATCATTATTATAAATAGAATTAGAAAGATTGATCCAAGAACTAGAAGGAGACCTATATTGGACTATACATAAGAGAGAGTTTTCTGAGTTTTCAATATCTGTGCCATTAATATATAAAATGATTGAATTAGTTCTATAGAGTTGTAAACTTGAATACTTTATGTCCAATGCTTTTGGATGATTGTTTAAAACATAAATTTTATCTAAATGTTCTGTCCAATCTGATGAATCCATATTTCCATCTACTATTTTGATCTTAAAATCAAAAGCTCCAACGTATATTTGTGAAGATGGAGTAAAAGTTATGATCCATCTACCAGCTTGATAATGTTTAGATGTAATTTCAGTCCAACTTCCTATTGAAGATCTATAATAAATTATACAATTTAATAAATGTTCGGGTGTTTCAACATCTGAAGCATTTATAAAAATAATTAATGTTTGTGTACGATTTATATTTAAAGTTGAATACAAAAAATCAGTTAGAGTAGGTAAATTATTTTTTACATTAAATGTATCGTATTCCCATAAACTCCAATTATTTACAGAATCGTTGAATCGACATCTAAATGAATATTCACCTAATTCGGCATTAACTGAAGGTTTATAAGAAATCTGCCAGAATCCTGTCGGCGAGTTTCCTATATAATCTGCTCCAGTTAAATTATTCCAAGTTCCAGTTGGTGATTTATATTGTGTTTTACAATATAAATCCGATTCTTTCTCTTGATAATGATAACCACTAAAATTGAAGGTAATCGAATTATTTCGATAAATCGTATCTGTGGATTTTTGAACGTTTGTCACAAATGGAATTTTAGGTATTTCAAAATTATTAATATTTGACCAACCAATATTTGAATCTGGTGGTGTTGAATAATTTGCCATTACCCGCCAATAAAAAATTTCCGAAGTTAAAGTTGGTAATATATAGCTTGTGGACCCAATTGTTGTATTAATAGAAGGTGATGAAAAATCACTATTATTATCAAGTTGAATCCAGTATGAACTTACATCGCCATTGGTTGTTGAGTCGTATGCATAATAACTTAGCATTGGTGTAATATCATAAATTATCGAATTATTGAGTGGAGAAATCAAATAAGGTAAGCATTTTGGTATTACTACATTTTTTTTACCCATAGATGTAGTACGTCCTAAACCTTCACCGCCGGGAAGGGCTCCAGGTTTTGTAGGTGCACTTCCGCCATTTCCTTTTCTGGCGGAAATCATAGTATCCGAAAAAATTGCCAATTTACCTTTTAATATTATTACTGCATCTCCACCATCACCAACATTTCCTTTTAAAATATTTTTACCTCCAATTGCATATCCATTTGAACCACCACCACCTCCATAACCACCACCACCACCACCTCCTTTCCAAGTTGACATTGGATTCCCCTTACCACCATTACCACCATTACCACCATTACCACCAGTAGTCTTAATATTAGTACCAGAAATAATTGAATTTCTATTTGTAGATATGTTAATAAAAGTATCTCCTCCAGTTCCAACATCTCCTATTACATAGGTTTTTCCACCATTGTGCCCAGTTCCACCACCACCACCACCTCCATAACCACCACCACCACCGCCTGAACCACCACCACCACCATTTCCTCCATTACCTGCATCTCCTCCCCTTCCTCCAAAACAATTAAAATTTGATTTTATTAAATTAAGAATATTTGACATTATCTTGAATGAAACTTTTCCACCACTTCCTACAGAATCATTAACATACCCCCAACCGGGTCCCAATGATCCTGCCATACTACCACCTCCGTTACCCCCACCTCCTCCATATCCTGCACCACCACCTCCACCTTGACCTTTTCCACTATTATATGGCTTACACGATCCTCCATTACCACCTTTCCCACCTTTACCTGCAAAACATGAAATATCTGTTGAGATGATATTTAATAATTTATTGGAAATTATGGAAAAGTTAATTAATCCCCCTGATCCAACGAAATCAGTTACATGACCATCTCCCCCATCATGTAGTTGTCCACCCCCGCCACCACCACCATAACCTCCACCACCACCTGCTCCATATTCAGTTGTTGACCCACCGTTACCCGCTTTACCACCATTTCCACAAACAATATTTATAGAGCATTTTGAGATATTAAAATAACTAGAATTTATGAAAATATTAGAACGTCCTCCAGCTCCTACAAATCCGCTTATAAATCCTCCATCACCACCAGGATTTCTATAACTCCCTCCACCACCACCACCATAACCTCCACCACCACCACCCCTACTTGTCCACTGATTACCCCCTCGATCCCCTGCATCTCCAGCATTACCTCCGTGTCCAGTATTGCAATCAATGGTGGTATTCGTTACATCTAAATCTATTGAATTTATAATAAAGTTTACATTTCCTCCGGTACCAACAAAGCCAGCAACATTTCCACCTGGGCGACCCCCGTTTGAGGATCCAAACCCACCAGAACCACCAGTATAACCGCCTCCATTTCCTCCTTTTGAACCGCTGATTTCGCCATCGCCACCATCAGCTGCATTTCCACCTTTTCCACCATTTAAATGAATGTCAGTATTATTTATTTCTATACCAATTTTAGAAATACAGTTAATATTCAACGTGGCATTACCACCAGATGCAATATATCCAGAAATATCTTTTCCATTTGTCCATGCATTACATTGTGTATCTGTAGAAGGTGGTAAATCAAAACCATTTCCACCATTCAAATTTATTTTCGAATCTTTTATTATTACGGTTTTGTTTACTGAAATATTAATTACTGCATCTCCTCCTTTACTCATTGGTATAAAAGAAATGTATGGACCTTTTGTTGTTATATTTGCCCAACCATCAGATCCAATAATAATAATTTCTGAGTTATTTGTAACATTAAAATAATCACAGGTTCCATTGATACCTACATTACCTGCATGTGTAGTTGTACTTAAAGTTATAGTACCACTATTAATTTCAACAATTGATCCGTTTTCGAGAAAAATATTCCATGCATTTAATGTCGTTCCACTGGGTACGAGAAGCTTCCCATTTCCCTTTATTGTAATATTTTTCCATATCTCACTACCAGAGACGGTATAAGTAGATATTACCGTCAAGTTTTGTCCCGTATCAGCTTTTGCATTATCATTAGAAAAAGTAATGAATCCTATAAAACCTCCAAATATAATTATCCATACTACAATCATTGAAAATATCTTGTTTTTTGCTAATTTGAGATTAATTGATCCCATAGCCCTCATCCCTTGATATCTGATGGAATTATATTATTGAATTACTTTCTAAATATTAAATTTTATTCTTTATTTTTTCGTTCTATGAATAGAGTCTGCAATATTAATACTATTCCAAATTAAATTTATTGATTTCTCCTGTTTATAAAAACTATAAAAACTTTTCTATCACCGATTCTGTTTCATGCTCGGTTGATAAGGGTTACCATACGGTAATTATTTCCTCACCGGTGATAAACAAGGTTACTTTCTATTTAATGCAATAATATCAAAATGGAAAAATGGAATATTGGAAGAATAGGTGGATGTATAAACCGACCGTTTTGATATTATGATAATGTGAAGCCCTTTGGGAAGGTGGACAACTGGGCCTTCGACAGACCAATACAAATCAATAATGATTAAAATCGTTGGTTGACCGTTTTATTCTATTACTGATGATAATCACTAGTGGAAGGTATACCACTATACTTCAATATTACTAATATTTAATAGTAAGTAACAAACCCAAAAATCAAAGAAAATCCCAACGACCAAACTCAAACTGATTATTTAACGATATAAACATGAGTCAGGAGTTGAGAGTCCCTGACCCCTAAATTGTGATCCCTGTGGTTAGAATTCCAAATTTAATTATAATCATCATCAAAGGAATTCTAACCTCCAACAAAAATAAGAATTAATCAATAAGGTAACTTATTTTTGTGCTGGACCCCTGATTTAATACTGATCCTCGCCATATTCAGGCAAATATTGAGTTGGCTGTGGCCCCTGTAGATTTTGATATTGCTGTTGAGTTTGAGGTTGAGGTGCGGGTACTTGAGGGTATTGTGGTTGAGAATAAACATCTCCCCCTTGTGGATATGGATATTGTGCTTGTTGTTGTTGAGTTTGAAATAGCTCCTGCTGCTGCAAAGGAGTTTGTGCGGGCGCTTGCGGATATTGCGGCTGAGTATGCATGTCCTGACCATACTGGCCCTGGCCTTGGCCATATTGACCATGACCAGGAGGTAGTTGATATGGATCCATGGGCAGTGGTGTGTCGGTGGGTGACTGTGGGGCATAGGCATAAGGTTGTGTTACCGGTCCGTCTGTCTGTAACGGTACCTGTAATTGGTCAGCGACAAGCTGCGGTGCTTGATCTGAGGCAAGTTTACCCTTCTTTTTCTTCTGCATCATCATTGCAAATAAAGCAATGATCGCAATAATGATAACCATAACAACACCGATGACGATCCCAAATGTGTTGGTTGTTGATGAGCTCTTGTCATCTGTTTCATTACTCTCAGGTGGTTTCGTATCGTTCTTCTTCGGCGGCGTGATCACTTCACCTTCCTTTACTTGAATACTAATGGTAACCGATACCTCTTCTCCTTGACTATCGGTAACACTCAATGTTATGAGGTGTTCACCCGGTTCGATCGTGATCCCCGTGACATTTTGTTCGTAGCCGATGGCGCCACTTTCACTGCTGGACCAATAGAAAGAAAGTGATTCTTCATTACCTTCGGCCAGATCAGGATCACTCACTATTGCTAAAAGGTCGATGGTCTGCTCGAATTCGTAAATATCTCCATCTGTGGGGCTCATAATGCTAACTACTGGTGGATCGTTGACCGATTCAACCAAAACTTTCAAAGTAGCATTATCGTATAATTGGCCGTCAAATAGCATGACATTTACATTATCGCTGGAGATCTTACCGGGATAATTGAAAGCCAAGATATAACCCGTGACAGTAACATAATCTGATTTCACCAATATCTCAAGATCCTTTTCATCAGTGTCGATGTCAGAGATATATGGGAATAGATTAAATTGGAATTGTTCATCCTCTACCACATTAATTGCGGGTAGTTCTGCTAATACGGGTGGGTCATTTACTGGAGTAATGCTGATTTCGATATCAAAATATACTGGGTTATCTTCCGAAGGGTCTTGGTCATAGACCGTAACATTGACCTGGTCAGAAGTGATTGCATCAGGATATGTGAAATTAACTATACTGCCATCTTTTTCAATATGACCCGCATTAATGGCATATTCAGTTGATTTTATATCAAAAAATAGTTCGGTGATCGGTGTATCAATATCTGATACATGATCCTGTAAATCCAATGAATACTTGATGTCTTCCTTCAATGTCAAGGGGTCAACCGGGGTGATAACCGGAGGATCGTCTACAGGAATTACTTCAACATTGATCTCCTTGTAAATTGTGAAGATATCATCACTCACTGAAAGATTGATGACATCCGTAACAACGCCCTCGGGATAGAGCAGTTGAAGTTCAAAACCGTTTAACGTTACATAAGATGAATCTTGGGCTAGAATTAATTCATTATCGGGTGTGTCAAGATCAGAAATAATGTTTGATAGATCTATTTTATATAATACATCCTCTTTGGGTTTAAGTGTGGGTATATTACCAATACTTGGCGGATAATTTAGAACCGTGGTAAAGTTAAAAATATACTCATCACCCGTTACATCGGCGATGCCGTTGCCATTACCATCTATTTGATTTGCATGCGAATCAGTAACATCGATGGTCATAGTAAATGTATATGTTTCATCTTTTATCAAGTGGGAATCAGGTGTAAAGTATACTATTGTTGGAGTTGCATCCCATGAAACTACCCCTGATATATCATTATCCTGTGAGTCTTTAAGATTGATGTTTGTTGTGGTAAGTGTTGAAGTGTCTAATTCTTCATCGAATGTAACTCTGATTATCTGGTTAACATCTACATTTATTTCCTCGTCGGTGGGATCTGATGATTCGATCTTTGGCAGTTCTATATCAAAACCCATAGCATAAAGATCACCATTATCCGAGGCTACGAAAACCATATCTTTAATGATTGCCGGTGATGAAAGACCATACGTATAAGAGGGAAATGTATGTGACCAAACTTCAGTACCGGATGCTCGATTTCTGCAATGCATACCATTCATTGAATTACCGATAAATACATAATCAGAAGTGACCGCGGGCGATCCACAAATACCCCAACTACCTGTGGGAGTGATCGTTTGGTCCCAGTATACGGTTGTTGAGCCGCCGCTGCCATAGGCGTCAAAACAATATAAATGACTGTTTGTAGCGCCAATATAAACTCTACCATAAGCAACCGATGCGGACCCATAAACACCTTGGGCTCCTGCATTAGTGTTATATTCCCAATATTTTGTTGTTGACCCACCGGAGCCAACTGCATCCACACAATATACCTTTGCATCCATACTGCCAAAATACACCCTACCATATTCTACGGCCGGTGTTGAAACTACATCATCACCAGTGGCGAATTTCCAGAGTAAATTACCATTAGATGCGTTGATACAATAAAGATCGTTAGTACCTGTATCATAAGACTCTCCACCACCACAGTAGACTCTTCCATTCCAATACGCGGGTGAGCTCTCTGTTACAGTTGACCCGCCTAATGATGCGTTCCAAACCTTGGTACCATTATTGATCCAGACCGCATGCAAGCCTGAAGCATCTTGAGTAGAGTAGTAGATCTTTTTACCATCGGTCACAGGTGAGCCGGCGGCAAATCTAACACTAGTGGGGTTATATATCCAATAATTTGTAGTTGTTCCTGAACCTGTGGCATTCGCATCCAGACAGTATAGATCTCCATTACTTGCGGAAAAATATACACGGCCGTTGTGCACTAATGGACTTCCATAAAGATTCCCAGCATTATATGACCATTGTAAACCGCCCGTCATATTATAACACCTAGTGGCGCCATTTGTACAAAGATAGATCTGGTCGTACATGACTACCGGCGAACCCCAATATGCGGCTGTGGCCGCACTCCAAAGTTCATAAAAATAACTCGGACCGGTTCCAGTTGTATTGCCCGTTCTTGCCGGGCCGCCACGAAACCCGGGCCATTGGTCGTTTGGTAGACCCGCGATCGGAATGTGGTCCGATCCACGCGATGGACCAGTATCTTCCGAAATAATGTTCGTTGGCCAAAGGGTTACACATAAGATCGAAATTACGATCATCCAGCAAACAATTATTCTAATTTTTATCATAATATCCCCTTAAAAAACATCTTATCATACTATTTAACCATTGTTCAAACATGTGCTGACATGTACTGACAGAAGCAATGCGTTTTGGAAAAGTAAAAATGTAAAAGTCAAATTTTAAACCTCAACAATTTTTCATAAAAAAATTGTCTGGAACTAAGAATTCTTAAAAATGCATTACAATTAATTCAGAATTCTTACCCAGTCAAAAGTAGGAGTTAATTGTTAAGATGTTGTACGTGGCGCTTCATTATTAGGATGTTCTATTTTATAATTTATTATTAGGATGTTTGATTTATTTACGTTAAATCATTTATGCATCCTGCAATCTCAGCGACATATACAACATCCTGTCATTTAGACATGAATTAAGATGAGTTCATGCTTCATGCTTTTCCAAAATGTGTTCCACAAACGGCGTCAAATAGTAGACCGTGTCATGACCACGTTTTCGCGAATACACGCATAATTTGAAATAATCTATACCACTGGCATCCAGTTTATCGATGATATCTTTGGTAAGTATACCCTCTTCTTCTTTTATCGATCTGAACAGGCTGATCTTGTTGTTAACATAATCTATAAGATTTTCTGATCTTTTCGTGGAATGACAATATGTATTATATGAGCCCTGGTCCAAATCGATCAGTTCAAAGTATTTCAAAACCTTCAAACATCTTAATGTGTAATTTCTTGAAACCCCTAACTTTTTGTATAGTGCACCTATATGGATGCCCTTCCCGTTATTATTCAAGATCGTTTCGAGCATTTTCGACCGTATTTCGTTTTCCAATGGGTGGCCGATAGACGTGTGTTTTGGTATTCCGGAATCCGGATAATAATACAATTGATGGGTATATCTCTTGGAATACACGAGCCTCTTCTTTTCCAAGATGTCTAGATGATGTCTGAGACTGTGATTTTTCCTGCCAGTCATCTTTGACAGATCCACTATGCGTATACCCGTTTTTTTATGGCTTAAAATAATATTCAATAATAGATATCTGATCTCATGTTTTAATGGGTCTTTGACCTTTTCTCCCAAGACCATGATAAAACTCCTTTAGAAAGTTAAAATATCATATAATGATACGATAAATTTGGAATTGTTGCCTAATCCATTAATTAATAGAAAATAATAGTATAAATAATTATTGGAACTTGATTATTGATCTTTCTTCAAATACGGGATCAAACACAAAAATTTCACTGTGCTTTTCCCCGTATTTTTGAAGTTATGCCACTCCCAAGGTTCGATAAAGAATACATCACCGGCCTTAAATTCAATTTCACCACCCTCCTTCATTGCCTTCCCCGAACCCTCCAGCACGAACATCTCGTGCTCCCATTCGTGTTGATGCCACGGAGTATACCCCCCCGGGCCAACCTCGAACAAACGCATGGCAAAGTTCTTCGCACCATCCTTATCTGAGATGAGCCATCTGATGGTCACATCCTTTATCCCGTCCACCTTGGGCAGTTCGACCGCCACATCTTCATAGTTTTTGTATTTCATAATGATCGCCCCCTAATAATTTTCAGTATTATATAATTCTTACTTATCTCTATTTTTCGCACAATGGAAATAGAATTAATTATTAAATAATTAGGGATTTGGGATGTGGGTTGTGGGGGGTGGGTTGATATTTTAACGATAATACCCGAATCCCACAAGCGAGTTAAATCATTATCGATTTAAAGCGTGCGAATCCCGAATCCCGGTGATACTTGAATTAATTATTAAATACTTAGGGATTTGGGAAGTGGGTTGTGGGAGGTGGGTTGATATTTTAACGATAAGACCCGAATCCCACAAGCGAGTTAAATCATTATCGATTTAAAGTGTGCGAATCCCGAATCCCGGTGATGAATGACGTTGACAATTTGTTGATAATCACCAAGCGTCCACATCTCGCATCCCATTCATTCACCATTTTTTTATCCTACGAAAATTGGGAGAAGAACCATTTTAATAAACTATTTAAATCAGCGCAATATATGGTAATTACCCTGAGAATCCAACTTTTGATCGAAGTAATGGATGAGGAACTCAATCAATTATCATAATTTTAAATTTATATGGGTGATCTAAATGGAAGAATATGATTACATTGCTATCGGAACCGGTTCGGTTATGTCAATTGTCGATGCAATAATTCAAAATGACCCAAAGGTAAAGATCGCAGTGATCGATAAAGACGAACCCGGCGGGATCTGTTTAACTCGTGGTTGTATACCCACGAAGATCCTATTATACCCTGCGGAAGTTGTAAGGATTATTGAGTCTGCAAAAAATTTCGGCATCAATATTGAAATAAAAAAAATCGATTTTGTCCGGGTCATGGACCGTATGCGGGCACTCATATACCGCGATATCAATGGTATCCGTCACGGCCTTTTGAATTCACCAAATATAGATTACTATCGTTATGTTGGTGAGTTCATCAAACCGTATACGATGCGCGTGGGAGATGAAACCATAACCGGCAAAAAGATCTTGATCTGTTCAGGCTCCAAGCCAAAGATACCACAGATTAAGGGTTTAAGAGATATTGGGTTTTTCACCAGCGATACTATATTAAAACTATATAGCGCCCCGGGCAATCTGACAATTCTGGGTGGTGGATATATCGCCGCCGAATACGGCCATTTCTTTTCTGCCATGGGCACGAAAGTTACCATAATAGGGAGAAACCCTTACTTCTTACCCCAGGAGGAGCCGGAGATCTCTGCACTGGCCAATAGAGAATTATCAAAACATATGAAGATCATCCTAAACCATGAGGTAATTGAGGTTAAGAAATCGTTCAGGGGTAAGAAAAAGATCATTGCACGCAACAGGAGCACGCGGAAGAAAATTGCTATATCGGCAGATAACATGCTTGTTGCAACCGGTAGGGCGTCAAACTCGGATATATTACATCCCGAGAAAGCCGGTATAAAAACCGATGAGAACGGCTGGATCGTTGTAAACAACCATCTCGAGACATCACAACCCAATGTATGGGCGCTCGGAGATGCCATTGGAACTCATTTGTTCAAACATGTGGCAAATCATGAAGCGCTTATAGTTTACTACAATGCTATTTTAAAGAGAAAAGTATCGGTGGACTATCATGCAGTACCGAATGCAGTATTTACGCACCCGGAGATCGCCAGTGTTGGCATGAAAGAAAAAGAGGCGATTTCGGCATACAGTGAGAGTAAGATCCAGATCGGGTTCCAAAGGTACCAAGATACTGCGAAAGGCGAGGCAATGGGTGTGCAGGACTTTTTTGTAAAGGTCATAGTTGAAAAAGGAACAGATAAAATACTTGGTGCACACATCATTGGCCCACATGCTTCTATTCTGATCCAGGAGATCATTAACCTGATGTACACGAAGGATCAAAGCATGGCGCCGATCCGTGACGGGATGCACATTCATCCTGCACTTAGTGAAGTTGTCGAGCGCGCGTTTGGCTCGTTAATACCGGCAAAACATTATCATCATATGCTGGAAGACCATTATAAATTGCCTATAAAATAAAAAAATGTTTCGCAAAAAGAATAATGATTAATACATTTTTTAAAGTTAAATCTTAAACCACAACAATTTTTTATAAAAAAATTGTCTGTAACTAAGAATTCTTAAAAAATGCATTACAAATAACTCAGAATTCTTACCCAGTCAAAAGTTCTGATCACTTTTGACGTTTACATTTTGCCTTTTAACTTTCCCATTGGGTTAATATAGGTGAGAGGGTAAATGAGATCTTATATCTTTAGGAAAGTGGGAAGAGGACGGAAACTTTTTGGCTGTTACCTGCGCTGACTAACCCTTCCCAAAAAGTTTTACGGTCATCCCAAAACTCAGGGTTAGTCTGCTCGGTAACCGTTCATTTCTGATCTTTGGTCTTATCGATAATATCCCGACCCTCTTTCCTCTGCCCACCTCCCTCTTTCCTTTCTCCTCTCACCTCAAACGATTGTTTTTAGAGAAAAGTCGTAGTGTACTCTTACCTGGGTTAGAATTCCATATTTTTCATTGAATTTTTTTTGGAATTCTAAGTTTCATCAATTTTATTCAAAAATTGTTTCGAGCAAAAAATTCTTTTAATTGGAATGTTAGTAGATATAGAATTTTTACCCCTCGAACAAAAAAAAGAATCCAACAATGATTTTGCTTATTTTTGTGAAGCACACCTAATTCACCATCCACCATTCACAATTTTCCGTTCACCATTCTCCATCCATAATTCATTAAATTTTTCAACTAACACAAACACGAACTGTGTTTAATTGCATTCACTGGGCAAATATCGATGCACGAACAACATTCTGTACAATTATCTATGGTAAGACAGATCGCTTTTTCATTTACTATTTCAAATACGTCAGTAGGGCAAACATCTATACATTTACCATCACCCGTGCATTTATTATGATCGATCTCTATGGTTAGGTTTAACAGTTCACTTTTCCATATTTTCTTACTCATCATAAAACCAGATCTTTGACCATCGCCAGGTTATTTTTAATGATTTTCAAATGCTATCAACCATTAATTGTCAAATAAAAAAATGTTTCGCAATTGACAATATAATAAACAAAATTTATATATACCCACGAATCTCTGTTCTTGATCCGAGGTCCAACCATGGATCTAGGCATTCAAGATGAACAAATATCACACCGAGGTATCTTGGGATTATTATAGGATAAGATATAATGCGAAAAATACCATCAAAGAAACAATCCATAATTTCGATAATGGTAATACTGATCTTGATCGGGTCGATCTTTTTAATGTTCGTAATAGTACGAAGTGATGACGAGGTCCGGGAGATATCAATCTCGGAAGTACTCGACCTAACCTCGACTCGGAATAATATTGATGACATCGTGATCGCATCTGATGAAAGCCCTACATTGGCATTGATATCGACGCCTGCAGCATGTTGGTATCATATCGGCGGTTTCGAGGAAAACTCAGGTACTGATACTGAGGGGTCGGATAACACACAGTATGGTCTAAAACCACTATTGATCGCCAATCATGGCGCTTTGGATTCGATACAATATAAATTTATTGAGAAGTCCGGTTTTGATTCATCGATGATAATTGGTGATGTGGATCATTCCAAGGGAAGTGTAAATTTTCAGGAGACGGGTACACCGGCAGAGATATCATTGGCAGTGGCTAAATATGTATACATGGATGCTGCGGGAGCGCTTATTATAGAAGATTGCGAGGAAGGTTACGAGCTTGGCGTTAGTGCCACACCAATTGCCAGTTACCTTAATGTTCCGGTAATAATTGTAGATTCGGATACGAGTTTTAGCAATTTACGATCGAAGTTAAGATCTTTGGACATAAAATATACAATAATTTTAGGGGACCGGGCCAAGTCTATTGCGCGTAAATTAAATTTCGATTGCATATTATTGGAAAGCCATTCTGAGATCAATGAGAATGTGCTGGAAGTTGTCCAACATCGGTTTAATGAGATCAATTATATTACCATGACAAACCCGTCTGATGTTATTCCGCCTCGAGTGATCGAGATAGACCATCAAACCTACGAAACAAAGGTTAATAATGTAAAAATAGAAACCGCAAATGTGGAGAAGGATATCATAGGCACATCGACCCACACGTTTGATATCTCGGTACCTGACGGGATCAATCGAATACAGATCTTTATCAATTTTACAAAGGTCGAATCAACCCCCCTCGACCCGTTCAAAAATGCGGTGGAGATCGAACCGGTCATTTTTGCATCTCTGTTTGACCCAAATGGTAACATAGCAGGGTATGCACCAAGTTTCAGCTACGATGTAGGCAAGGACTATATCGAAACCCAGGTGTTCAATTGCTCGGGCAATTATAATTTATTGGTTGAAGTCTATTACGGCACCAGGGGTTTTTCCACCTATGCCGGCACACAACTTGGGGTTTCAAAGATCGAAGCAACGTTCGAAGTGTCTGCGGTTATATCGACACTTTCGGAGGCACATCTACCCATGAACCCAAAACTATCTTTAATGGCGCCGTACGTATCGGCAGCCCATGGCGGGATCGTACTGGCAGATCCGAACTTCGAACTTACCTCGGATAGTTATGCCCGAGCCGCGAAGGGTTATTGCACCGGGCCTTGGTATGAAACCGGACTTCATGAGGCGGTAAATGATCGGGTTCGATATGTAGTGGAAATGCTGAACCAAACCATCGAATCCCTAAATACCTTCGATCTGTACGACGGTTATCTTGACGGCCCGGCATGGCTGGCCATATTAGCAGGCCCAAATATGATCCCACAATACTACGAACCTAAAGATCCAAGTTGGGTCGAGGATCCGGTATATGGTACTGGTTGGGTAACCGACCTGAAATATTCCTTGGACTTGCAGCTCTCAACCGCGCGGCTAATGGCTCAAGATGTGGGAGATGTATCCACACTGGTGGCTCGCACACTCTTCTATGAGCAATACGTTCAAGGCCATACCGAGATGATCAAACAAGAATACGGGGCCAGCGAAGAATGGGGAACGAATTTCCACTTCTTGGCGGGGGAGATGGGCGGTAGGACAGGTTGGTTCTTCTGGCAGCGTGATTTTGCACCCGAGATCGAAGACCATGGTTTCAATACGGAACAATATTACCAAAATCATGAAAACGACCGGCAAACCATGGTTCTTGCAGGCGCTTATGAGCGCGCTAATTATTTTGATCTGATGATGCATGGAAATTGGTACTGGTATGTAACCGAGCTTAATGGGTTGGATTCATATAGTACCAGCGTGAAAGTTAGCGATATAATCAAAGCCGAAGATGATTGGGAATTGGGTCCGTCAACCATCGTTACGGGCTCATGCATTATGGGCCGGATCGACGGCATCCCGCCACGGCAATCGTTGACCTTTGCATTTATTCATGCAGGTGTAAATGCATTCTACAGTGCATCACGGTCAACTGGCAGCGAGGCAAAAGCGGGGACGATCGAACGCAGTTTGTTGTATGATGATATTAGCGTTGGCGAGGCATTGCGTTTGGATAAAACCGTGAACTTTGAACCAGCCGCATTCTTTGTGAGAAATTTATTTGCTGACCCGGCCTTCAACCCCTACGAGCCGGAGAACGGATTTTCGGACCAGGGTCGACCCAAACTAACAGGAGAAATAGAAGAAGTAGATGGATCGCAAAGTGAAACGTCGTCTTCGTCTACCGAAGGTAACAGCGCATCCAGGGGCACTATTATACAAACCGAAACCGATCTTGACTCCTATTTTACACAATATCATACATACGAAACCATGATGAATGAATTAAATGATATGGCGGAAAATCATTCAAATATCGTTTCTTTATTCTCTCTGGATACCACCTATGAGGGTAGGGAGATCTGGACCGTAAAGGTCTCGGATAACCCGCTGGAGTATGAGAATGAGCCCGAGATACTATTTACCGGCGCACATCATGGTCGAGAATGGCCATCCTACGAGGTGCCGCTTTATTTATTAAGATATTTAGTTGAGAATTATGGTCAGCCCCCCACCGATAATGATGATGACGGCTTAATTAATGAGGACCCCTTTGACGGGTTGGATAATGACGGTGATGGCTTAGTTGATGAAGATGAAGAAGAAGCCAGGATCACATGGTTGGTTGACAATAGACAGATCTGGTTTATACCCATGGTCAATCCTGACGGTGTTGAATTTGCTCACTCGCAGGTTGCCGCCGGTGAGACGAACTATGATATATTATGGCGTAAGAACCGTGAACCTAATAAGAATCCGACCACGGGCCAACCATACCCCGAGCACTTGGCGGGAAAGGCCATGTGGGGTACTGATCTGAACAGGAATTATGGGTTTCATTGGGGCGAACTGGGTTACCAGGGTTATGCCGACCCGTCCAGAGAGGATTACATCGGCCCCTTGGATAAGACAGATGATGATAACGACAGAAGAGTTAATGAAGACAAAACCGATAATCTTGATAATGATGGCGACGGCAGGGTCGATGAGGACCCGCGTGGTGGTTTTTCTACCGTTGAGACCCGTGCCATTAAAAAATTAGTTGAAGAGCATGACTTTGTAATCGCCATGAACTTTCATACTTACGCTGAAAAGATATATTGGCCCTGGATGTGGACTCTGGAACTAACACCGGATGAGGATATATTCTGTTTTTTGGCCGAGGGCATGGCAAAATTCAATGGATATGGATATAGAAACATGAGCGACCGTGCCCAGCAGGAATTAAGCCGCCATCCGCCCGTGGACGGTGATTCCAATGACTGGATGTACGGAAAACATCAAATCCTTTCGTACACCATCGAACTGGGCACTCAATTCATTCTACCCGAAGATGAGATCGTGCAGCTGTGCAAAATAAATCTTGGAGCGAACTTACTGGTTGTAGAGGCGGCTGATAACCCGTGGCAATATAAATATGTGATCAAACACGATCCGTTAAAAAATACGGCCAATACCGATAACTACAAGGTTCGGGCGGTTATAAAAATACCAAGAGGTATGGAATTACAGGCACAGAGCGTCAAAGTCTATTATACGGCCGATGGTAAGAATTACGACATTATCAATATGGCTCCCTCAAAAGACTCGAACGAGTACGAGGGTGTGATACCTGGGCAGGAGCCAGGGACAAAAGTTTCCTATTATATTTCAGTTACAAATAAAGAAGAGCTGACAACACAAGCGCCGAAATATGCACCATACAATGTTTACAGTTTTAATATCATTGAATCAGAAGCCTCGCCTGCAATTTTATGTATGTTTGCTATCATTATAATGGGCGCAATAATACTGGCGATCTTATCCAGAAAATATGTAATTAAGCATAAAAAAATGCATTATAAATAAAATGCGAATAAATGCATTTTTTTATTAATTCAGATATCGTTAAACGAAAGCGTCTCTCGGTTTCGAAGCTCGACGTCAAAATTCAAAATTTTAAGATGTGAATGAATTTTGAGGTCTCGATTGAATCCGAAGGATTCTATTGTGTATCGTAAATCGTCTAACGTTAAACGGCAAAGAGCCGTTAGCCGAAACCGTTGGACGATACGAGTCTCGATACCGTTTAACGAAAACGTTATCAATATATTATTTAAAAACCTAGTCGACTGGTAGCATTGAGATTCCAATAGACGTCATAAAAAAGGTCGTGGGAATTAACATATCTAAAACGAGCCTCAAAGCTATTAGCAACCCAATCATACTTCTAACATCGCTTTAATTACAATATTAATTTTAGCGCCGATTCTCTTGCTGATTTTGCTAATAAGATCTTATCAAAAAGAATGCAAATATTCCTTTATCTAATATCTCTGAGGTTTGTGCTTTTGATAGCAATCCCGGCAGTAAACCGGTCTGGTGCCATCTGGCTTAAAAGGAACTTCTGTCTCTTGTCCACAATCTGCACAAGTTACCTTATGCATTTCTCGAGGACCGCGATCATAGCCCCTTCCTTTTCTATCATCATACATTTTATTCATCCATATCTTACGTAAAGTATCTGATCTTTACATAATTTATTGGGGGTAAAACAGTTGTTATATAAGAAGATATTGCAAAATATAAAAAAGAATTATTGGGGCCTGAACTCCGACCCGAATATCTTGAAAAGATGAAAAAGCGACAAAAAGAAAAAACTGTAAAAGTCAAAGACCTCAGGAAACATTTTGGATTGAAATAGATTCGAGAAAAGTATTATGTAAGATCGCCTTTGACTCCACATTGTGGGCAATTGGTCGTTAACGGGCGTTTATTATCATAGATGGGAAATTGAGTTTTACATTTTGTTATAAGGGTGTTTGGGTCACTAGGCTAATTTACCCTGGTAAATTAACTCGGGGTAAAAATTCTATCTTTTATTATATACCAATTAAAAGAATTTTTAGCTCTAGATGATTTTCAAAGGAAATCATTTTGCTCTGGAAAACTCTTCGACTTTTCCACAGTTTGGAATTTATTTGGAGCTTGGTGCTTGGAACTTGGAATTTCCGCTGCTGGCGGTTGGGTGGGTTTTGAGAATAAAATTATATAAAACTTGTTTAAGCAGTTGTTACCGTTATATTATAATCTTCTTGGATTGTGAATGTAACATCATTATCCGTTGTTATTTCTTTTGAATGAATTTTTTCTGATATTGGTTCTTTGAATTTCAATCTAATCTCATATTTTTGTCCTTTTTGGTGGCCCGTATCAGTAAACACAATATCTTCGTTAGGATCAAGATATTTCTCATCCGACCAATAACCATCGATAAATATAGTCACCCCTAATTGATCATTCGAATTATTCAAGACCTTTACTGATATCTGATTTGATTTATAAAATATGTATCCTATTGCTGCGATGATTATGATTGTCACTATTATTACAGTAATTAGAATTATAGTTTTTCGCCTTCTATCTGGTGATTGAGTTTTATGGAAATGTTGTATATTAGATTGTGGATCATATTCTCTACAAACTGGACAATACCATTGGTTATATCGTCCAATAAAATCCATGGACGTTCCACATTTAGGACATGATGTCATTTTATACCCCGAATATATAAAAAGAGATATATTTATTATTTAATAATATTTGGATGGGTAATTGGAAAAGATAAAAGCCTAAAAGGTAAATCATAAAAGTGAAAAGTTTGATGGGTTGTTAGGGATTAGGGATTAGGGGTTTGAGATTTGGAATTTGGAATTTATTTGGAGCTTGGTGCTTGGAATTTAACCCTACAAGAATTATTCAACCTTTTCTACACCCAGTTTACCCACAAGTTCAGTAATATCCATCATCTCTAATGATAATGTAGCACCATTTCCCTCGGCTTCCAGAATATTCTTCTTTTCGATAATTGCATTACTTATCCCATATCTACAATTCGGGCAGCTGGATACTATGGTTTCCGCGTTGGTGTCCAATACCTCATCGATCTTGTTGAATGTAATATTTTTCGCCATTTCAGGTTCAAGTGAATTGAACCCGCCGCCGTTGCCGCAGCAGTTGCAGTTTTGTTTATTGTAGAACAATTCTTCCAGTTTCACGCCCTCGATGCTCTCCAGTATTTTTCTGGGCGCTTCGTAAATACCAGATAGTCGCCCCAGCTCACACGGGTCGTGGTATGTTATGGTCTTTTCCAATGGCTTTTTGATCTTGATCTTTCCCTTATCAAGTAGATCAGCCACGAACTCGGTAAAGTGCAGCACTTCAAAATCGGGTTTGGCGACATATTTGGGATACATCTGTGAGAATGTTCGGTAACACCCTGGACAGCAAGTCACAAGTGTATCGGCACCAGTTTCTTTTATAGCCTTCAGGTTGTGCTTTGCACTCTTTTCAAATGTCTCGGACTTGCCTTGGCCTGTGGTGCCCAGTATATTGCCGCAACACCATTCATCAGCCAATACCGTGAAATCCACTTCTGCCTTACGCATGGTTTTGATCCCGGAATTTAGGATCTTGATAAGAAGGTATTGAGATACACACCCCACAAAGAATACGACTTTTGCCTTTTTTGGCAGTTTGAACTTATCTATCAATGTTTGATTTCTATTGGTCGGCGGGCCCGATTCAAAGCCACCTACATAAGGGCTGTGATATGTATCGATCGTTGAACGCATACCTGATATGATCTCCGGAACGGGCAGGTTATTTTCAAATAACCATTCCCGGAGCTCCTCCCATAACTCGGGAAAATCGATATTGACATGGCAATTAACTTCGCACAGGCCGCAAGAGTTGCAAAATAATTGTTTGATGAACTTATCATTAACTTCAAATCTTCGGTCCAAGATCGGGTCCATGAAACTAATGTTCATTAATTGCTCAAGATAGTATATTTTACCTCTTGGAGACGCTGATTCCCAACCAATTTGGTTGTACTGCGGGCATTCGGCACGGCAATAACCACATTGTAAGCATGATAGGATCTTACGCTCTAGGTCAGGAATGCCAGACAATTTGGCTGTTAAATCTGTCAGCTTCGTAATAATCACCTTTCTATCATTAAATTTATGTTTTGTAATATTATTATTTCTTTTCACCAAACGTATCTCTGGGCAATAACGATCTAACACTCGCTAATAGACCGAGACCCATGTTCATGGCAAACCCTGGCGCATCAAAACCAAAGCCGGTTGTGGTTCGAACAAGTTTACCCGGATTCATAATGTCGTTGGGATCGATCGCAGATTTGATCTCATGCATCAAATTCGAACCTTCACGACCAAACATTTTTTCCACATTGCATGCAAAGAATAGGCCCAAGCCAACTGGACGACCATTGTGTTTAAAGGCAATGTCTGCAAACTTTTTGTTGAATCCCATTGTAGTTAAGCTTCTCACAAATTTCCTTTTATCAGTAAGGTAATATGGCATCACCATCACCGAATTCCTATCTGCCACGCTGCCGATCATCGGTACTTTTAACTTCATTTTCTTAATTAATTTTGCCGTGTCATCCAGGACCTTTGAAAAAGTATTCATTGGAACCAAGATCTCACCAGGTATCGCGCCAAGTCCCATTTTACGTACTTTAAACTCATATGACCTGCTTGACCACTCGTGTGCTCCAACCTCGGTGCCGAGGCTTTTACCGCCATGTTTGGCTATAATAGAATCTACCACTTTCTCTTCATATTTGACAATTTCTTTTGCACCTTCGAAGGTCACGGTCAATAATGATCCGACCTTTGGCGCCTTGATGCCGACCTTGCGCAGATACTCGTAATGCATTGCATCTCCAAAACCCATATGAAACGGATTGATCGGTGCACGTGTGATATCATGAATTGCCGCACCAACTTGTTTTAAGTTGTTGAATGAATAAGATATTGACTCGAATTTTTCAGGTGCAGGATAGATCTTGAAAGTTACCTTTGTTACCACACCCAAGGTACCCTCTGAGCCTACAAATAACCAATTCAAATTGTAACCGGAGCCGTTCGGCATTACATAGTCGAAGCCAGTATTGATGATATCACCGTTTGGCAGCACCACTTCCATATTTCTGATCATGTCTCCAGCGCCGCCGTATTTATATGTGCCGATCCCAACACCACCGGTATTGATCCAGCCGGCCACGGTGGCCGACGGTGCACTGCTGGGATATGCACCTAAGAAGTAGCCTTTCCGCTCCAAGGTATCGCATAGCTTCTTCCAGGTTATACCTGCCTCTACGGTTGCGGTCAAGTTATCTCCATCGATCTCTATAATATTGTCCATGGTGCTCATATCAAGTAAAATTCCACCTTTGACAGGTATGCAGCCACCAAGACCCCAACTGGCACCGCCGCGGGGGATGACCGGTAATTTTTTACGCTGAGCCACATGGATGATATTTGAAACTTCCTTTGCACTCTTTGGCCTAACAACGAAATCTGGCATTGTATTGAATATTGCTTCCATCTCTTTGGGAAGAGGTGCGATATCATGACTGTACATTCTTCGCTCGAATTCATCATCGGTGATCCTATCTGCCATGGTTCCTGTTCCAAGGGCAGTATCTTTCTTTACCATCTCATTCCACCTCCTTTCCGGCGGCATCAGCATTAGCATTAGCATCAGCACCAAGGTCTACGCGTTTTCCAACAATTGATGTAAGCTCACCAAGAGTATCCTTTTGGCTGTAAGTTGGTAAACATGCAAAATATAGATACAAAACAGCATCTGCCATCAAAACATAAAATACAAATGATCTTAATGGCACCAAATTCTCAACCAGGAAATCCCACATGAACCATGAGAACAGACCTGCCAACCATTCACCGATACCAAACGGTAAAATAGGCAAGATATCGGTAGTTATGAATTTGTACCCGATAAATATGCCCGTAATTAATAATAATATCACGACTACCATAAAAATGATATATGCAAATTTCATGCCAGTTCTCATTTTTCGTCCATAAATATAGTCGCGCCATCGACCGGATAATATTTGATATAAAAGATGGGCAACGAAAAATATGGCGATGGCAAATGATCCATATTTAACAAATAACCACGGCTCGTAAACATTTTTCAGGTAATTTAGGTCCGGGGCGATATAGAATGGGAAGCTAAATACGAACACAACTACTACACAGATTATCAGCCCCCACAGTAAAAGTTTATCAAGCCATACCATTTTTTCCAACTTATAAAGAAAATTAGCAAACGATAGCATACCTACAATCCCCTTTATTTTTGATAGTTTTTTTTCTACTTGAAATTCTATATTGGGACATATATGCCCCTTATCCTTGAACTCTCTAAGCCTTGTCCAATTTCACTGTGATATCCGAGTTCACACTGTTCTTGGACACCATTCTTTTGCAACTTCTAACAGGTCATATGGTTTCAATTATTTTAAGTTTTTCAAGACTGAAAAATTCAAGACTGGAAACGGTAAATAAATATATATATTTTAAAGCCTATTCACCTTTGGATAATGGATATTGGTTCTATAGCCAGTTAGTAAGATTTTGTACGATATGCAAAGTGTAGGAAGGAGGAAGCAATTTGAGCTTACAATACTCTATTTCAGAGAAGGTGCTAATAGGTTTTTTTATTTTATTGATAGTACTCGGTTTTGGCTCACTATTATATGTTGGTGAACAACAGGAGGACCATGAGATCACAGAGGCAGCAAACGACCCTGTGGTCGACCTTTCAAAAAGTACACATAACGGCATGGAATGCAGCAGTTGTCATGAGACCCCCGACACGAAAAGCCATGAGATCGACCCATTAGTCTGTACGAGTTGTCACAATGAAGATAGTGAAGTTTATGATATAGACCGGGAGGATAAGCCAAAACTATGCAGCCAATGCCACAATGCAATATTCAATGAGTATGATGATAGCATCCACGGCATATATGGTACTGGTGGCATCACCGACAAAGATAAACCTTTGTGTTTGGATTGTCATGCTGTAGATCCACATTTTATTATCGAAGCTGACGATACCGGTTCCACAATCAATCGCGAACATATTGCGGAAACTTGTGGTGAATGCCACGAGGAAAATCTGGAAAGTTACGAGGAAGGTTTCCATGAAGAATTCTACTCGGAATATATGCGTGATGAAATACCATCATGCACAGATTGTCATGGTGTCCATAATATTCAATCACCATCACACCCAAATTCCACCGTGCATGATGATAAGCTTGAAGAACTCTGTGCAGAAGAATGCCACGAATTCGAAACTACCGATAATATGGAAACGTTCATACATCCGGATGGGTTTGATATCTTACCATTCTTAGGTCTGATTTTCCTCATTGGAACCATTGGCTTTTGTTTTGTTCATTTGCTGTTGATCGGTAAAAGAAAGATATAACTTATTTTTGTTCAACGAGTTGGTCGACTGGTAGATAATGAGATGTTGTATCTCTCGTAGAGATGTCAGGATGCACAAATGAATTAACAATAATAAATCAGACATCTTAATAATAAATCACAAAATAGAACATCTTAATAATTATTCGAAATATAGAACATTCTAATAATGAATTGTAACGTCCAACATCCTAATAAAAAATCGAAATATACAACATATCAACGCCCATTATTCCAGGACCTCACCATTAGCTCAATCTACTATTAAACCAACTAGCTAACTCTCTTCTATTTATTTGAAAACATAAAAGTCTAATAAAATATAATATAACATAATATAGCAGAAATAACATTTACCGCTCAAATCACTCAAAATCGAGGTAGTTAAAATGGATGATGAAAAAACACTAGATCATCTTTCTGAATTCATTAAAAAAAATCCCGAGCTTGGTTTTTCTATTGAGGATTATACGATCAAAGTGGATTTGAAAAAGAAGATCGCAGGATTGCCTTCAAAGGGCTCAAAATCAGATGTCTCCAAGATCGCCAAGAAATACTCAAAAAAAGCACTTGAAGAAAAAAAACCGATGATGAGCTATCTTAAAACCAAGGATTTCGATATCGATGAAATAAAGAAGACAGCTTTAGTTTTTCTTGATGACCTGATCAGATCACTGTCAGATCCAAGATCCACAGAGAATGAAGAAGATAATAAGATCAAGATCGAGGAGATAAATAAGTATATTGATATCATCAATTTAAAACCTAAGGTTTTCAGACAAATAATCTCCGCTGAACTGGTGAACGACTTTGAATGGTTAATATCGTTGGCTGAAAGATCTGAGGCCGATCCTTTATTAATGATAAATCTGGGTTCAACGTATATTCAACCATTTGCGGAAGAACTGCGCCGGCTGGTTGATACCGAGTTTAGAGAGGAATGGTTCCGCAAGGAATGCCCGGTTTGCGGCAGGAAGACCACGGTTGGCAAACTGATTGACCGTAAACGATATTTTGTCTGTAATTTTTGCAGTACGGAATATCGAGTCCCTCTTCTAATTTGCAACTACTGCGATAATTCTGACCAGCATGAACTTGCATTTTACTCGATCAAAGGATTGAATAATTTACATATCGATTTTTGTAAGAAATGTTCGCATTATATGAAAATGATCGATGAGGATAAAACAGACGAACATATTCCATCAGGACTGGAAGATATATTCACTTTAAAACTGGATATTATTGCACAAAAGCAGGATCTGATACGGGATATCTAACTAAAAGATTGATTGATGCTGAACAATACCGTGATGGGTTGATGCTGAATAGATGCCGAAATGAATTAATGCTAGGAAGATCCGTTGATTTACTATCACAACTATGTTTCGTTCAATCAACAATTAATCCAGGCATCTGTAAACCGACATAAAATCAAGGTATCTGTCAATCAACAATTAATCAAGGTATCTGTCAATCAACAATTAATCAAGGTATCTGTCAATCAACAATTAATCAAGGTATCTGCCAATCAACAATTAATCAAGGTATCTATCAATCAATAACTCAGCACTGCAACTGCCCGTTCAACGGTTGGTATCATTACTGTAGATATTGATCTTCTAAACCGATATAATTCCGTATTATTAGTCTTCTTCTTCGGCTTTCTTCTTTTTAGGTTTCGCTTTCTTCTTCTTTGGCGTCTCTTTTTTCTTGACTTCCTCTTCTTCCTGTTTGATCTTCTCTTTGCGTTTATGCAGTCCGTAGAGTGCGCCAAGGCCTACAACACCGGCAACAACTGCTACTGCGGCGGGTGCTGTCCAGTCAGCTACACCATCATCATCCTCGGCGTCATGTTCTTCTTCCCTGTGCTTATCAAGCTCCTCTTGAGTATTAAATTCCTTATCACAATCCGGACATTCGAATTTATCAGGTGTGGTAGCCCTCCAACTCAGGCGTTCGTCGAGCGTAGCTTTGGTTGGGAATACCTCCGTACCCAGTTTACTGAAATCAACATCGGAGATAACTAAGACCGCGGTTCCGCCGGCCTCGGTTTCACCGTAGACATGGTCAATATAGGTGGTTCCCGCACGTGTGCCGGAAGATATTCTGCTCTTTGCTTCGGTCAATAATGCAGATCTTTCGCCGAACTTGATCGCACCGGTTGGGCATGTTGCGGCACAAGCAGGGTCCAGACCTTTTTTCTGTCTATCCAGACAAAAACTGCATTTCGCCATCTTCTTGTCTTCTACACCATTCACTTCTACGATACCATATCGAGGTGTTCCGAACGGACAGCCCATCTCCTTGCGCTCATCCATACCCTTGCCGATTGTACAGGATTCACAGCCAACGCACTTAGCCGCATCTGTCACAACTGCGCCGTAAGTGGAATCGTAGGTGATCGCATCGTATGGGCATGCCTCGATACAGCCAGGGTCAATACAATGTTTACAACCTGTGCGGGCAAAGCGCCACATGAACTCGCCGTTCGCATCGGTGGTTTCGCGGAAATTGATCAATAACCAGGTATCCTTATCCATGTCCGGTGGATTTGTCCAGTCCGGTTGGTGGACAAGAGTTTTACCGATCGTGTTCTTAATATCATCGTCATCCGGCCCCAGGTTATGATAACGCTTGCACGCCACCTGACAGGCACGGCAGCCAATACATATTGAAAGGTCTATTAAAAATCCTTTGGTCATTTAAATCACACCCCCTTCTTAATATTACAGAGGCATACTTTTGTCTCGGGTATATTTGCATGATAATCCACTGCATCTATTGTCAGATCGTTTGCCGATGGACCCGTACTGAGTCCCTTGAAGCCCCAGTGCCAAGGCATTGCGACCTCATGAACTGTTTTGCCGTCCACGGTAAATGGTTTCAACCGGCCGGTGACCGATGCTTTGACCTGCACACTCGCTCGTGCCGATTCTACTGTAATCATCTCTCCCGATGTGATTCCCAGCTCGCTAGCAAGTTCTTTGCTGATCTCAAGGAAACATTCGGGGTGGCACTGGATCAACCAAGGCACGTTCCTGGTCATTGCTCCGGCCTGCATGTGCTCTGTCACCCTGAAGGTTGTCATAACATACGGATATTTAGATACATCACCTTTCACCACAGCATCATAGCCAAGAGCGGTGAACTTCTCATCGTACCATACGGTTGGGAATTCAGTTGCCAAAGATGCAACAGGCGCCTCTACCGGTTCGTTGTGTAGCGGCATGCCCCAGTACAATGGATGCTTTTCCTTATCAGCTGCGCCAAACCGTGTTTCCGCATCTGCACGATTGAACCTCGGTTTGGACCATATAGATGCCCGATCAAGACCAAGCCATACATGGTCCGTGGAAGCCCACCAATTGAAGAAGGTACTTACACCCGGGTTTTCTTCGGTTATATCGTAGAGGACACGCTGGTTCAACATCCATGACCATGCCCAGTTCTTCCACAGTGTTTTATCCTCGGTTGACTGTACCCTGCTGCGGCGGGCGGCCAAGATCGCATCCAAACCGGTCTTCGTGGAGTCATACGATTTTTTATGAAGTATGTTCGCTGCTGGCTGTGATGTTTTACGACCACGACTCGTATTTACACCATCATCAAGCACATCAGCACCCATCTCACGATAGGTCATCATAGCGGTCTTCTCAAGCCAGTCATCATTAATGGTCTCAGTGCCGGTATAGGGTTTATAGATAGTCGGCCAACATTCGTCGACTTTTACATTCAAGTCAGTACCTACATTATCTGCCATGAATTTTTCTGACGGCGTCTTCATTCCGGTTTCTCGTATTTTATGGAATAACTTGGTCAAGAACTCGACCTCGGGCATGTTCTTGGTATCGGGGTCGGTATTTGGCGGATCAATTGCCTTTGTACGCCACTGAACCCAGCGGCCGCTGTTTGTGATGGTTCCATAGCGCTCGGTTGGGAATGTCGCGGGTAATAACAGATCGGCGAAATGTGCGGTCTCATGGTCGAAGTTCTCGTAGACCACCAGGAATTCACAGGCAGCTAAAGAGTCTCTTATCTTGCTAGAATTTGCAGTACTTACTGCATTATTCTCACCAAAAATGAATCCAACCTTATAACCGCCATTCAGCATCTTGCGGAATAGCTGGATGGTTGCATTACCACTTCCCACCGGTAGATCGCAGATCGCAGGCTCATTATCCGGGTCAGTACCCGGAGATGTACCTAAGAATAATCCCCAGTTATACTCCAAAGAGTTCCAGGTGGGGAAGTGCCGTGAATCCCATTGTTTTGTTTTCACAGTAAGATCATCAGGATATGTCGTACCACCGGAAACACCACCAAGGTCGTCAGCGTTCGAGTTCTTCCATTTCTGGTACCTGCGCACATCACCCATGTTTCTCGGGAAACCGCGGTAGCCCATGACATAATGTGATAACAGGTTCATGTCGGTTGAGCCTTGTACATTACTGATGCCTCGAAGTGCATTAACACCACCGCCGGGTCTGCCGATGTTTCCGAGCAGCAACTGAAGCATTGCATAAGCCCTGATGCCATATGTGGCATTAGTGTGCTGGGTAGTGCCCATGGAATACATGATAGTCCCGGGAACAAGATCGGTATGGCCTTCAGTATATAGATCACATACTTCCACGAAGGTTGCTTCTTCAATTCCTGTAATTCGCGAAACTTCTTTGGCGGTGTAATCTTCGGTCAATTCCTTTAGTTGTTGTAAGACTGAGCCGGCGTCGTCCAACCCAACATCTGCGATCGTGGTAGAACTGTTTTCAATGATCTCAGAATACTTGTAAGGTGCGTTTGTTCGATCTTTTAGGAAGGCTTCATTCAATCGCTCAGGTTTTTCATGGAGTACATATCTCATCAAACCCATGAAGATCGCGGCCTGTGTGCCGGACCTGAATCGTGCGAATAGATTGGCACGTGATGCGGTTCTGGTGTACCTTGGATCCAAAACGATGATCTTGGCACCTTGATCTACTGCCTTCTGAACATGATGGAAGCTTATTGGGTGGTTCTCCGCTGCATTGCTGCCGATGATAAGAATTCGCCGGGCGTTGGCAATATCTGTGAAGTGGTTCGTCATGGCACCGAAACCGAATGTGGACCCTAATCCTGCAACTGTCGATGCATGGCATTTACGTGCCTGGTGCTCGTTCTCGGATGAACCCAATAACGAGATGATCTTCTTTGATAAATAGCACTCTTCGTTATTGAAATATGATGACCCATGCATGGCGATATTATGGTCGATACCTACACTGTAATAATTGGTGACTGTTTTCTCTTCAGGTGTACCCGCGTTTAGAACCTCATCATGGTCAATATCAAGGGCATCCATTGCAGCCTTGACCTTATCGGCAATTGTGGTAAATGCTTCATCCCAGGTGATCTCTGCCCAACCAGGGTCAATATTCTGCCCCTTCGAACCAGCTGTCCGTTTCATGGGTTTTGTTATCCGCTGTTTGCTGTTGACCAGCTGCAGATATCCGTTTGCTTTACTACACAATGTACCTTCGTTTATCGGACAATCGGGATCGCCGTCCATATCAATTGCTTTCTTGGCATCATTAGTATAGACGATAATCTGGCACCCGCCGGCACAATATGGACAAATTGTACTATATTTATTTTTCTCCTCAACTTCCAATTTCTCGGTCATTTCCCAGAGATATACACTATCTTCTGTGCCCTGTGCACGTGCAATCAAAACTCCCCGTAGTTTGGAAAAACCCCAGGAAAATGCGGTGACACCTGCCACTGCACCTGCGGTCACACCTATAAATGTTCTTCTTGACATTTTTGTATTTATCATACCTAAGCCTCCATTACAATATTCCGTGTTCGATATATGCATTTGTTCAGGTCCAGAACAACAGCACTTTCGTATGTTTCTCAAATAGATCTAGCTATCCTGCATCCTGAACGAAACTTTTTATAGATTTATTAACCATTTCCCTACTATATTTTAGGGTATTATGATTTGTCTATTTAAGAGTTTCTGGCAAAGGATTTTTTTATATGTTTTATTGTTAATTAGTTATCAATTAACAAATGCTAGGATATAGATCATGACCTATAGATGATAGGTTGCACATTATATTTAGGTGACTATAGACTATAGGCAACAGCCTATGAAATATAATCGATAAACTATAGGTTATAAGTTATGGGCTGCAGGCCACGGTTGTAGGGCTTGGTTTATTGGCCAAAGGTTAAAGTAATTGGAAATTTTAAAATATCTAACCCAAAGGAAAAGGTAAACTAGAACAATTTGTTGGCACAAATTATTCAGCATTGAAAAACTCTTCGACTTTTTCAAAGCTTCATTAATTTTCTGGCGAAAATTATCTCGAGCTAAGAATTCTTATATTAAATAACACTAAGTTAAGAATTCTTACCCAGCTAAAAGGCAAAATGTAAAAGTTAAAAGTTCTGATCACTTTTAAGATTTAACTTTTAAAATTTGACTTTAAAAAAAAATGTGTCAATCATTATTCTTTTTGCGAAGCATTTTTTTTATCTTTCTCTGTTTGAGCTTTTTCACTGCTATTTTTTTGGGTTTGAAATCGAACTTAACGGGTGGGGTGCCTATGATCTCACCTAATGTAGCGATACCGCCAAATCTTAAAAAGTCGCGTCGAGAAAGATCTCTTTCGGATTTTTCCTTTTTTTCCTTATTTTTTTCATCGTTACCCGATTCTTTTTCCATTAATATTCCTACCCCGTCATTTCAATTTTATATTGCATTTGCCCTGAAACCTGAGATCGATAATTGTATTGAACATTATATTCATAATATTTGAAATTATTTATATATATTATCAATAATATCCAAACATCCTGGAAACAAAAAAGGATATGCATAGTAAAATTCCAGTTAAAATCGTGATCAGAATTGTCAATGCATTTGCAGGTATGAGTTTTTGAGTATCATTATAATATTTATTTGCAGTAGTAATAGCCTTATATGCAACTGGAATAGTGCATAATACAACTAATGAGATCATCGGAAGCAACTTGAATAGAATTGCAAAGATAGTAATGCTATACGTGAAAATCAACAGTGCCATAAATCCGTATGTCGCTCTTCTTTTACCCAGTCTGACCACGATCGTGATCTTTCCCGATCTTTTGTCGGCGTTATAATCTGGAAATTCATTGATCCATAATATAGTTGTACCTAAAATGCCCATTATTAATCCTGCTATGAAAGGCTCCAATGCAAATCGTTGAACCTGGACAAAGTATGCACCAAGAACAATTATTGGTCCGAAATTGAACCCGGCAATGATCTCACCTACCCTGCGAGAGACCAGATTGATCCGTGGCTCGGTATAGAAATATCCGCAAAATACACCGATAACCCCAAGCAAAAGCACAGGCCAGCCGCGAAGATAGACCAGATAGAATCCGATCATTATGCCGATTAACGCAAATAAAATTGCACCATGATACACGCTCTTTGGCTTCAGACCACCATCTTGGATCACCCGACTCCCACCTGTGAACGGTGTTAGATCTCGATTAATATTATCCGTACCTGTCTTATAATCAAAATAATCGTTCACCACATTGGTACCCATATGAATGAACAATACACCAAATAATGTTAAAACGAATAGATACCAATCAAAGATATTATTGATCGACCAGGCAACAACTGTGCCCAGAATTACCAGAATTATGCCTAATAACAAAAACGGGATCCTTATTTCCTTGAGCCATATATTTATCACAGAGCTTTCCTCTTGCTCTATTGGTTCTTTTGATCCCTTGGTTCTTTTTGTTTTATCAACGGCTATCGACATCACCAAAATTTAATCTCCTACCTCAGATCTTCCAAACTCCTGTGTGGAGTAATAAATATAAGAAGGTACCAATAATATTTAGAAGTCCCACTACTAAAGTACCGGCAATAATGTTCTGTGATGTAGGGGTCTTGAAAAATAACCAGTAAATTGGGATCTGCATTGCGAAAACCGGCCAGATCTTCAACATGATCTCACGCGTGATGAGATAATTGAAATATCCCTCCAAAATTCCCAAGCCAACTGCAAAAATAATCAATACCATTCCCAACAACATTGTATTCTTCTTACCATAGATAACTGCCAGCGATCTTATCCCCATGGCCTTATCTGCTTCGTAATCACGAATAACGGTTGGTATGTACAATCCACCTATGACAAAAGATACTGGGATTAAATATAAAATAGGGAATTCCAATATTGGCCTGGCCAATGACCAACCTGCCAGAGGACAAATTACGCCAAAACCGACCATATTCACTAATAGATCCATACCACCCATGCTTTTTAGTCTGGTTGTCGGGTGAGAATAAACCACCGCTAGAAATAATAATATTAATATGAATACTACAAACACGTATGATACTACATAGGCGATAATTATACTCATAAGGGCAAAAGTTATCGCAACATTATAAGCGGTTTTAGGCTCGATCAGACCTCTGATCAACGGTGAATCTTTCTTAAGTGGATTGATCACATCGGTTTCAATGTCACAATATTCATTATATATTAACGTAAAGCCACCCACTAGCGGGCCGATGACGATTATACCAATTATAACTTGCGGGCTGGGGATCATAGTAAGTGAGGCAATTGTCCATCCAAGCATAAGAGTGCCGATCGATAAAACCGTAAATTGAAGTCTTGTTAAATAAAAAATATAATAACCTACTCGAAAATCATAGCCAAATAACTCGGACAACATCCTTTTTTCGGTTTTTTTTCTCTTTTTCATGAAATTCTCCTTGAGTTTATTAAATAATCACGGTGTAAATAATGATTTACATTTTACTGCCCGCTCCATGGTCTTTATTCCCATGATCTTCATTATAAATTCTAACATCTTATCATGCCCAAAGAACATATCTGCCATTTTCTTTGTTTGAACCGAGTTCTTCAATTCCGTTCCAACGGCGTTACGCCAGGCAGTCTCATATTTTTCTAACGAAGCCCCCAAGGTAATATGATCACCCACAACATTCCCGGCAATACGCCCACAGACCATTGCGATGGGGATACCTCCACCATTAGTGGCCATCACATGTCCTGCAGCATCACCTACGATCAGGATATTATTTTTAACAGTTTTGGGGATTGGGCCGGAGATTGGAACCAAACCGGTTGTGGTAAATATCGGTTTTGCCTGTGAAGTGCAAACCCGCGTCTTAAATTTATCCAGTAATTTACGAAGTGTACTGTTAACCACGCCCTTCTGTATACCCAAACCGATATTTGCAGTCTCCTTCTTAGGTATGATCCAGGCATAACCACCAGGCGCAACATTTCCAAAATACATTTTCACAACTGACCCGAAATCACCAGCGATCTCTTCACCTATACAGGGCGACAATATTTTAGGCTGCGATAACCCGGCTACACGGGCGATTTGTGAATGCGGGCCATCCGCGCCTATTATAACCTTGGCTTCTATCGACCCCTTGTTGGTTTTGATCTTTTTCCCGTTAAAACCGATTACTTTTGTATTGATCTTAATATCTGCCCCTGCCTCCACGGCCTTCACTGCCAGATGTCTGTCGTACATTCGACGTTCTATAGTAATACCTTTCATCTCAAGCGTATACTGTCTCATTTTTGGTGTAACAAATTGGACAGCGTTGGTTTTTCGAGAAATGAACCGAGTTTCAATATCTAATAGCTCATCTAAATTTGGTACTTTTGTAAGTACATTTTTCAATTCTCCCAAGGTTGGTAAAAATTCGCCGCATTGGACAGGTATTCCAATGTCCTTTTTCTTATCAATTAACAATGTGTTCACACCTTTGAGTGCACAGTATCGTGCTGCGGTACTTCCTGCGGGGCCGGCACCAACTACAACCACATCATATTTTAACATAGAGTATGATCTCTCCTAATAAGGCAGATCGTTTGTTAAGAACGAATGATTTCTCCAAATTAAGTGATAAACTTTCTAAGCCAATTCGAAAATTAATAACTGGATTCTTACAGCCATAAATTTATTTTTAGTATTAAGATTTTTGTATCACTTCGAGAGCCAAGATGCAGCACAATATAATTAATTATGAGATGTTTCACCATCGAAATTTTAATATTTTCTTTTGACCACATATTCGGCTAAGGTCTCAAGCCTATCACGTTGTTTCGACTCGGGTAGAACTTGGAGATCTTCAATTGCTTTTCGTATGTACATTTCAGCTACATTTTGAGTATACTCGATGGCGTTATACTTTTTAAAGATCGCAACTGCTTCCAATACATCTACTTCGGTCTTGTCATTTTTTAGAATGATAGCACTTAACCGTTCTTTATCTGTTCGTGAGCATTTCTTCAAGGTATAGATCGTCATAAGTGTCAATTTACCTTCAAGTATGTCCACACCTAAAGGTTTACCGATAGCACCTCTATCGCCAATAACATCAAGAATGTCATCTACCAATTGAAAAGCAACACCAAGATTGAGACCGTAATCACTAAGACCTTCAAGGTGCTCACTTTCACCACCACCCAAAAGCGCGCCTACCCTGGCACCGGCAGAGATGGGCATTGCAGTTTTACGCAATATTATTTCAAAATATGTATTCTCCGAGAGATCGATATCTTTTATATGCTGGTTTTGTAGTATCTCACCCTCTGCAAGTTTGGTACAGGCATCGGCGGTAATTTTTACAACTTCTGCACCATACTGACCACCAACACCAAAACCCTTAACAAAGAAGAAATCACCGGTAATTAATGCTGGAGTATTTCCAAATATTTTATTAACGGTCGAAAAACCTCGGCGGGTGGTGCCGCCGTCATTAATGTCATCATGAATTATTGTAGCATTATGTATAATTTCATAAGCGGCTGCGATAGGCATTACTTTTTTAATATCTTTACCACCCACGGCTTTGAAGGATAATAAACATACCAGTGGGCGTATCTTTTTACCACCACTGTTTATTACATATAATGATATTTTTCTTAATAGTTGTTGATCTGTTGTTAATATCTTTTTTATCTCTTTTTCCACTAGGGTTAGTTCAGAATCAAAGTTCATGTCCATATTGTCAATTTTATCCATTTTATCAATCTTGTCCCGATTTAAGTTTTAAACACCATATAATTCAATTAAATCTTAAGATTTTCTATGATGTTTTCCTATAATGATCTCCATGATGATCTCTGTTTGTTTTAAATAGAATTTTCCGAAACATTTAACATTTATATACTATATTTCACAAATTCGTTCAAGAATAAATAACGGGGACTATTCATTTGGTTAAGAAATTAAATTTTTGGGATCATTTAGAAGATTTACGCATACGGGTTATCAATATAGTGATAACTATTGCCACAATTTCGCTTTTTTGTTTCATGTTCGGCTTGAAGCAATATTCAATTTTCGGGTTTCAAATATGGTTACCATTAGAAGAATACAGGCTATTTGGCCAGAGTATGTTGCTTCCTGCCTTTGAATTCAAAGATAATATCGCAAGCATGGTTTTTAGCATAATTAGGGACGATCTTATACCTAGCCATATTAAACTGATCATGGTTAAACCTGTTGATGCTATCATGGCCAACGTGCAAATCTCATTATTTTTAGGTGTATTGATCGGTATGCCAATTATCGTGCAACAAATCGGCAAATTTATCTTTCCCGCACTTTACACACATGAGAAACGCATTTTTTTACGGACCATCGCACCAGCAACTTTCCTATTCATATTTGGTGCATTATTTGCTTATTACCTCATGATCCCATTTTTTATTGACTTCTTATACGGCTATGGTATAGCTATGGAGGCACAGACCTTCCTATCGATCAATGAATTTATTTCGTTTGTTCTTATTCTAATGCTTGGATTCGGTTTGATCTTTGAATTACCGGTTTTCATGGCGGCTTTGACATTTTTCGGTGTGGTCAAACCAGAATTCTGGAAGACGCACTGGCGCATAGCGGTGGTTATCATGATCATTATTGGTGGATTCATTACACCCGACGCCAGTGGTATCACACAAATGATGGTCGCGGTTCCAATGATGATACTATATACGATCGGTTATTTCATTTCTGGTCATATTTATAAAAAGAAAGAAAAGGCCAAATTAGAAGAGGAAAAACAGGAATAGAACACTGTTAAAATTTCGTTATCAATATATGTATATACACTAGTATTCATAGATCGTACATAACCATTATTAATGGAATTATGGTTGTATTTCCATATAGCCATTGCAGATATAATTCCGAAAGCTTAATGTATAATGAATAGAATGTAGGATTGCTACGATTCAATAAATAATAATTAAACATAATTAGTAGGTTCTATTTATATAAAGTTAATAACCGAATATAAAAAAAATAGGAAGTAAAAACATGCTTGGTGGACCAGAAATAATAATTATCATCTTGGCCGTAGTAGTTCTCCTTTTCGGTGCAAAGAAGATTCCGGAATTCGCACGAAATCTGGGTAGAGCCCAGGCGGAGTTCAAGCGCGGTAAGTTGATAGTTGAGAAGGAGATCCGGGATGCGAATTATGAGGAGGAAGACGAAAGCACCTCCGGTAAAAAACCCAAAAGCTCTAAAAAGAAGTCAAAGAGCAAGATAATCAAAACGGCAAAAAATCTAGGAATAGATACCGAGGGCAAGAGCGAGGAAGAGTTGAAGAAAGAAATTGCTGAGCACTTAGAGTAATTAGTATACTAGAATAAGTATAGCGCTATTTTTAATTCAATTTTCCAGGAGCATATAAGAGGTTCCAGATATGCCTATCAGTATTGCCATAGTTGCAGGTGGAAACTCAAAAAGATTTAAGGGCACTGGTGATAATAATAAGATCTTTTTTAAAATAAATGGTACGGGTAAGAAACTGGTTAATGTCATTTATGATCGATTTAAACCGTTATCAGATGAGATCTTCATCCAGACCTCCGAGGTAAACTCCCTGGAAATTCGAGAGATATTTCCCAACGACAATGTATATATTGATACGATTTCTAACAAGGGACCTTTAAGTGGAATTTATTCGGCATTATTACATGCAAAATATGATGGTGTGTTTATCGTGGCGGCAGATATGCCATATGTGGATGTGAACCTGTTCCTGGAACTTCGGAAACATCATGATTACGAGTATATCGTACCAAAATGGAGAAATGGGTATATAGAACCCCTTTGTGCAGTTTACAATAAGAAATTATTACCACGAATTAAAGAACGGCTTAATAACGACCTATTGAAGGTAACCAATGTTTTTAACGGCATGGAAGAAAACAGAATAAAATATATAGATATTGATGAATTGATCGGAAATAATAAGATAAACGAAAGATGTTTTACAAATATCAATTACTTAACTGATACGGATATTTTTGATGGATGAAATGTGCTTGATCGTTGCTTAGTGAGGTTTGAAGTGAGAATACGCTCACGAATTTCATTCGTTCGCTTGAGGTGAGAGGAAAATTATGTTGATGTGTAGATTAAAATTAGGTGATAGGTGGTAGATAATTGGAGATAGGTGACAGGAAAGAGGGCTGATATTTTGGCGTTAATATCCACATTTCTCTAACGCTTAATACCATGATCACATAGAAGTGTCCTCTTTCCACTCCCCATGACCAACTACCAATAACCTATGGCCTTAAAAATAACCTTCACACCTCAAACGCTTGTTTTTAGAAAAAGATCGTAGTGTACTCACACCTCTCACTTTTATTCTCTATTCACAATCCATAATTCATTAAAGTTTTTACAAGATCATTAGTGATCACATTTTTGACGATATTATCTTTGATCCAGAACGTATCTGCGAAATCCAATGCCAGTTTCATTTGTACGGTTTCACGACCTTTTGTTATACTTTCACTTAGCGCGGGGAATACATGGCAACCACATCTGCTACAATATGCATGCTCGCCAAAGATACAGGGTATTTTGAGATTGCCAAAGGCATCATAAGAGGGTATCCAATGGTTGGGGCATGATCCGGTCCATTTTGGTGTACGTAACAAGTTCAATTCATATATCGTGTTATAAATGAACTTTGGATAATGATCAAGCAAATTGATCAAACGATCAATATCTTTGTTTCTTGTTGGGTAATCTATCCAAAGTGGGTCATTAGCGCTTGATGGATTATACCAGTTGAACATTATACCTTTCAGGCCCAGATCCATGGCCGTGACTATTATATTGGGTATGTGTTTATGATTGGTTGTGTTCAAAGTACACAGTGCATAGATATTATCGTTCGGGCTCTTTCTGACATTCTTTTTTAGTTTGCCAAACACGCCGGAACCGCGCAATTTATCATGAATTTTTGGTGGGCCATCCAAGCTCAGGATATAAATGACAGGAAAATCAGGTATCTCCATGGTTCCATTTGTCACAATATAGTTCATCCAGAAGTGTTTTATTACTACCTCGCATTTTTCTATGGATTCATTTGTAATAAGTGGCTCACCGTCGGTGAGTGTACAATGTTTCATCCCCTGTTTAGACAATCTCTCGGCCAGGTTATCAATAGCTTCTATGGATAGTTCTTTCTTGTTGGACATACGATTTCGGGATTCATAGCAATGTTTACACTTTAAATTACACTTGACAGTAGGCGCCAATGAACACCCAAAAGGTTTTGAATCGTTGAAAAACCGGAGTTTGACATATTTATAAGTCCCGTAGGCTAAATAATATGGTAGCATTCATTTATGCAATGGTAATGATTTTACTTAAATAAACTGGTCAACTAGTTGTTAGTTGTTAATTGCTTGTTGCTAGATATTAGGTGTGGGAGTGTAAGTGTGTAAGTGTGTAAGTGTGTAAGAGTGTGGGAGTTGGGAGTTGAGAGTTGTCATTCCTACAACTCCCCAAACTTAATATTATCCAGGAATTATTAACACTAAAATTTAATACCCAACATCTTATTCCTACGATTCATGAAGCTGTACGACCTGGGCACTTTACCATGGAAGCAAACGCAACTTGTATATCATGCACTAGGAGAACTTGGAGAAGAATCGGTTGTCATATGTACACCAAAGGAAAGGTATGCATGTGTGGGTTTTGCACAAAACCCTGCCCACGAACTGGATATTGATTATTGTAAAAAAAATAACATTGGAATTTTTCGTAGGGAAATAGGCGGCGGCACGGTTTTTATTGATGATAACCAAATTTTCTATCAGTTGATAATAGACCGTGGAAAGTCGCCGTTAAATCAAGTGGTTTTTTTTGAAAGATTTTTACAGCCGATCATTCGCACATATAAATCACTGGGTATTGATGCAAAGTTCAATCCGATCTGTGATCTGGTTGTTAATGGTAAAAAGATATCGGGTAATGGTGGTGGAGACATTGGAAACTGCAAGGTTGGCACAGGCTCGATCCTATTGGATTTCGATCATGAAACCATGAGCCGGATTCTAAATCTTCCATCTGAGAAATTTAGACAAAATGTGTTAAGCGCTATGAAAACGAACATGGCCACTGTAAAAACCGAGTTGGACAAAATACCTAGTATGGAAGAGATCAAGACAAAATTAATTTCTAATTGGATTGATACGTTCGATGATCTGGAAAAAAGTGAGTTGGACCAGCTTGTTTTTGAAAAGATGGATGAGCTAGATAAAAAGTTCTCAACTGAAGAGTGGTTGTATAAGATCAAGAAACAAAACGAAGTTAGGTCTATCAAGATCATTGAAGGTTTAAATCTTGTTTATTCCGAGTTCGAGGGAATAGAACTATGTATCGAAACACAAAACGATATAATTCGAGATGTAAAGATATTGAACAGTGACATAAAAATAAGTCCATCCCAGTTAGGAAAAATGTTAGCGAATAAACGGTATGATAAAACATTGGTTTTAAATAAGATAAAGGCCATTTTGGAAAATCCCACAAGGTGATTTTATGGACATAGAGAACCTTCACTTTCCGTTAGATAGAAAATATCATAGATCCCATCTCTGGGTTAAAAGCGAGGGAGATAAAGTAAAAATTGGAATTGACGATTTTTTATCAAATATGGCTGGATACATTAATTACCTGACCATAGATAGAAAGGATATAGATGTGAAGAGCGGCGAATCATTCGGTAGTTTGGAATCGGGCAAGTTCGTAAGCAAGATATATACGCCCACAAGTGGAAAGATCGTGGAAGTCAATCAAGATATAATAAATAACCCACGTAAGATAAGTGACGACCCTTACGATGCTTGGATCATCCAGATCCAACCCGAGGATAATAACAAATTCGACGAGTTCCTGGAGAAAGAGCAGGACATACGCAGCTGGATCGCGGAGGAGATGAAAAAGTATGAAGAAGAAGAGTCCGGATAATGTCCAAATGAGCACCGCCGCAGCCATGACCTTGGGCTATTTCCCGGGTAAATTTCATAGAAATGCCAAGCTCAAGGCGCTCAACCTGTTGGTAACTTACGAGAGTGGATGTAGGGCAAAATGCGCATTTTGTGGTTTAGCAGGATCCAGAGAAGTGGAAACCGAAGAGGACAAGACATTTATCCGTGTGGATTGGCCCTGCTATGACCTGCAAGAAACTGTGGATAGGACTAAAGACGTAGAACATCTGGATCGTGTCTGTGTGTCAATGATCACTCATGAACACGCACTCAAGGATATGTGTACTATAATGAAGAAGTTCAAAGATGAAACCGACCTTTCCATAAGTGGTCTTATCGGGCCAACAAATATCCGTAATAGGGAAATGCTTGAAGAGATCAAACGTTCAGGGGCGGATATGGTAGGCATTGCAATAGACGCGGTCACACCTGAATTGTTCGATAAATTTAGAGGCAGCGGCGTAAAGGGTCCACATAAATGGGACCATTACTGGGACATTGTCAAACATTCGGTGGATGTGTTTGGCAAAGACAATGTGGGGGTACATCTCATTGTAGGTTTGGGCGAAACCGAATCCGAGATGATCCAGGTGATCCAAAGGGCAAACGATCTTGGTGCGAAGACGCACCTGTTCTCGTTCTTTCCCGAAGTGGGCAGCAAGCTGCAGGATTGGCCGCAGCCATCGTACGGCCAATACAGGAGAGTTCAACTGGCAAGATATATCATAAATGAAGGATATGGCAATTTTAATAAGATGAAGTTTGATGGCAACGGAAAACTCATCGAGTTTGGCCTTCCCGATAAAGAGCAAGATAAGATCATCGATGATGGTGAGGCATTCATGACCTCTGGCTGTCCGGGCCACGACGGTAAGGTCGCATGTAATCGACCGTTTGGTAACGAGCGGCCATCTAAACCTATACGTAATTTTCCATTCAAACCGAACCAAGAGGATATCGAGCAGATCCGGAAGCAGCTGAAGGAGGAGTAGGCGAATGGATAAGGAGCAATGGCGGCTCCTGGACACGGGAGCACGCAGCGCCTATGAGAACATCGCCCTGGATGAAACACTTCTAGAGACAAAAAAAAGGTTGAAAACGCCCAATACATTCAGACTTTTACAATTCTCACCCAATGCCGTTCTGGTGGGTTTACACCAGAATGTGGCACAGGAAGTGCGGTACAAGTTCTGCAAGAAAAACAAGATCGATATCTGCCGCAGGATCACCGGTGGCGGAGCGATCTTTTTCGATGAACCACAACTGGGGTGGGAGATAATTGTAGATAAATTTCATCCTAAGATACCGAAAAAGATCGAAGAAGTTTACAGGGTAATGTGCGAAGCCTCAGTTGCAGGTATTAGGAAGCTAAATGTAAATGCCGAGTTTCGTCCCAAAAATGATATAGAGGTAAACGGCAGGAAGATCTCCGGCACCGGTGGGGCCGAGGATATGGATTCATTATTCTTCCAGGGAACGCTCTTAACCGATTTTGATGTTGAGACGATGCTGAAGGCACTGAGAGTGCCGGTGGAGAAACTACAATATAAGGAATTAAATTCTATGAGAGAACGAGTGACCTGCCTGAAAGAGCAGTTGAAAACCGTGCCCACCTTAGAAGTTATCAAACAAGCCATGGTGGAGGGCATTGAAGAATCGTTTGCAGTCCAATTGGTCCCTGGTGAGCTGACCGATCAGGAAAGAAAAATCTTTTTGGGAAAGATAGAAAAATTCAGATCAAAGGAGTGGGTATTCGATCTAAGGCGGCCGGTCCAGGCACGACAGATACTTGAAGCACGGCATAAAACAAAAGGCGGATTAATAAAGGTCTCTATCGTTATCGACCAGCTGACTGGGCAAATCCAATCCTCCTTGATCACCGGTGATTTCTCAATTTACCCAAAACGAACTATCTTTGATCTGGAATCGAACCTCAAGGGGTGTTATATTAAAGATATGAAGCAAACAGTATTGGGATTCTTCAAGAGCCAGGAAGCACGTATACCCCACATGGAGCCAAACGATTTTGTAATTGTGATCGATAAAGCGCTGGCTAAACTCAAATACCGGCAATTTGGCCTGAGCTTTTCCGAGGCAAATGACATTTATACAGTGGTAAAACCATTTGAAGAGATCAACAAGATCAAACATCTTCTTCTACCTTACTGTTCGAAACTCGTGACCTGCGAGTATCGTCATGAAAAAGAGTGTACGGTGTGCGGCGAATGTACGATCAGTGACGCAATGGAGCTTGCGGATGAGTTCGATCTGGAACCTATAACGATCGTGTCCTATGAAGATCTCGAGGAAACCCTAAAAGAATTGAAAATCGGCGGTGCACCAGCATTCATCGGCTGCTGCTGCGAGGCGTTCTATGTCAAGCACCTGGAGGACTTTGAGAAGATCGGGCTGCCGGGGATACTTATCAATATAGATGATAAGACCTGCTATGACCTGGGCAAGCAACGGGACGCCTATGTGGGGAAGTTCGAAAGCCAGACCCATCTGAAGCTTGACCTGTTGAAAAAGATACTGGAACAGGTAATTAATCAATCACATAATAAATGAGAAACATATTTAATAGTAAAAAACAATCATATATTGGATATTATGTCACCTCCAGGAGAAATAAATGGAATAAAAATTCCTGTCAAAGAATTAATAACATATTGTAAGAAAAACCATATAAGAAAAATGGCTTTTTTTGGTTCATTATTAAGTAAAAACTTTAATCCTGAAAGCGACATAGATATTCTCGTAGAATTTGAAAAAGAATTTATTCCTGGATTTTTTAATCTAATTAGAATGGAAGAGGAAATTTCTACTATTTTCAGCGGTCGCAAAATAGATCTCAGAACACCAAATGATTTAAGTAGGTATTTTAGAAAAAAAGTAATTCGTGGGGCGGAGGTACTCTATGCAGGAAGCTGATCTCATTAGGTTTAGGCATATGCTTGATGCTGCCAATGAGATTATGGAATATACCAGAAATAAAACTTCTGAGGATTTTAAAAATGATAGGAAACTAAACCTATCTGTGGTTCGATTGTTAGAAATAATCGGTGAAGCTGCCACTGATATTCCTCATGATATTAAAAATGAATGTCAAAATCTACCTTGGAAAGAAATAATTGGTATGCGAAATAGGCTGATCCATGGATATTTTGAAATTGATCTAGATATTGTATGGAATACAGTTATACATGATATTCCCCCATTGATCTCAGAATTAGAAAAAGTTATCAATTAAAAAATTTGATCATTTAACTCATTTATTGAAGTTTTGCGTTTTCAAATCAAAACGTAAAAGTGCAGTAAGTAAGAAAAAGTACTTTTAACGATTTTTGGCACGATCGAATTTCAATAGAAGTCAAAAAAAAATGTTTCGCAAAACGATTAATAAATAACGCATTTTTTTATTAATTCGGATATCGTTAAACGAAAGCGCCCTACGGTTTCGTTTTCGAACGGAAACTTTTTGGCATCTCGCTACACTGGCTAACCTCTCGCAAAAAGTTTTACGATCATCCCAAAACTCAAGGTTAGCCTGCTCGCTCACTGTATTTCCTCGATTAATTGTTACTAACCGATTAACGAAACCGTCTGCCGATACAAGATAAAACTCTTCAAGTTTAATCTAGACCTCAAAATTCATTCATATCTTAAAAATTTTAATTTTGACGTCGAGCATCGAAACCGTTGAACGAAAATGCTATCCTATCAATATATTATTTAAAGACGAATTCGACTGGTAGCGTTGAAATTCCAATAGAAGTCATAAAAAAGATTTCTCTTTTTTGACTTGGCCACATTGGTATTGCCATGAAGTACATACCAAGTTATATATACATCTTGGTATATACTTATTATTATGAAAGTTATCTCAATTAAAATTCCTGAGGCTATGCATCAAGATATGAGGAGACTCGAAGGTATAAACTGGTCCGAGGAGATCCGGCAGGCTATTGAAAAAAAGTTGAGGTCGGACAAGATGAAAAAAGCTTGTAAAATCCAAGATCACTTACGAAGCAAAGCCAGTGGAAAATGGTCAGGTGTGAAGGAGATCAGAAAATGGCGCGACAGCAACATGAAGAACGTGAACATGAAGAAATAGTGATCGACGCTTCTATTGCCGTCAAATGGTTCAACCCGGAAGACCTTTCTCCAAAAGCGCTAAAACTTAGAACATTATATGTAGAAAACGAAATAGATTTGGTAGCGCCCACACTATTCAATTATGAAGTAATTAATGCTCTTAGGTGGAATTCTGAATTTTCCGAACATGATGTTTTGGCAGGTCTGCAATCATTGACGGATATATTGATAAGAACTGAAGATGTGCCATTCTATGAAACAATAAAAATAGCTTACAGATCTAACCTGACCATATATGATGCGTCCTATGTTGCCTTGGCAAAACGGTTTGATACGATCTTGATCACCGCCGACCACACGCTTGTAAGGAATGCCAGGCAAGAGGAATGTGTGGTGTCTTTAAAAAAATATGATTTTGGATAAGCGCTTTATGTAATGAGATGTGTGGGAGTCAAAACTTAGGTCATAGGTTATTAGTCATAGGTAATAGGTCGAAGGCCATATATCCCTATCACCTATCTCCTATTACCAATGACCTTATTCTAGCAACTGACAACTGGTAAGTGTGTGGGAGTTTGTGGGTGTGGGAGTTGGGAGTTAGAAGGAGGAGCTACGAGTAGCCCTCCCAGTACCTGTGGTTTATACGCACCATCAGGTTTCAGCACCTGCTCAGGTTCCTCGGTTATACCCATGGCCGTAAGTTTTTACTTCTGTTTTCTATCATATTTTAGCATTAAGAATTGCAGATTAGTAGATACCACGGTTTCAACTATAGCAAAGCTTATTAGGTATGATGGCTGATTTACAAGTAAACTAACGCTCAAATTAAAATCAAACCTGGTACTGCCTATGTTGAGTCTGGGTTGATGGTGTTTGTAGTGTTGGCTGAGCCGGTGGAGTTAGTGTGTGAGTGTGTGGGTGTGGGAGTTTGTGGTTGTGCCGTTGCCGTTGGTGCTTGCACTTGAGTCGGCGGTAGCATGGGCGGCGGCCGCGGGGGGAGTTGAGCGGGTTGGATAGTGTGTGTGGGTGTGGGAGTGGCTCCAGTGGTCGATTGTGGTGTTGCTACGGACCTAGGGTAAAGTAATGCCTGGGTTGATACTGGAGCTACAGGAGGGCCTCCGATGGCTTGCGGCTGCGACGACTGCGCAAGACTTGCTAAGCTGACCTTGGGTTTATACATCCCCTCGGGTGTCAATACCTGTTTTTCGGCAATGCCAAGGTACTCGAGTTTTTGTTTTTTTCGGTCGGTCAAGAATAAAAATAGAAAACAAATGACAATAATGATAATAACCGCTATCAGCAACCAGAGCCAGAGATAATCCTCGGTTTCGGAACCTTTACCGCCGCCGGATCCTCCGACATCCTCAATTACGATCTCAATGGAATCATATACTTTCTTGCCCGCATTATCCTTAACCATGACCGTTATCGTGTAATACCCTGGCGGTAATGTACGATTTCCTACAATTATCTGTTCGGTAGTTCCCAACGGGTCAAGATCGGTTTTATTGATATACCAAAGATATGTGAAGTTCTCATTGGAGTTTGGTATTAAAAGATCTGGGTCATTGGCTTCACAAGAAAGTGTAATATCATCGGTCTCGAGAAATTGCCTTTTGGTTACCGGCTCTATGATCTTAACACTTGGCGGATCGTTTACGTTCACCACTTCGATCCAGATATTTTGAGATACGTAAACAGGCGGTGTCTCGTTGTTATCGGTGATCCTAATACTAATGTAATGCTGGCCAACATCCTCGTTGGTGGGTTTGAAAACCAGTTCATTTACACCTACCTGAAAATAAAGATTACTTTGTTCGGTTATATTCAATAAATATTGTATTAATTCTATGGCTACATCACCATCAACATCTTTCACAATTATCGAAAGGTTCAACCAGGCGTCCTGTTTCACAACAAAACCCAATTCTTCATTGGTTTCAGTTACCAATTGGTTGCCGATCTGTATGATCTTCGGCAGGTCATTGGTGGGTTTTACGATAACTTCCACTGTTTGTTTGGCTTCAATGGCGGAAGAATCGTTTGCTGTAAACGTGATGTGCTCGCTGCCGAACCAGTCCGGAGCCGGTGTGAGTTTTATGGTCCCGTTCGGATGTGTGATCTCAATATCGATGTTATTTTGGCCTGTGGCTGTAAATGTAAGTTTGTCTTCATCCAGGTCGGAAAACACCTCCAATAGTTTTTCTTCTAAGATTGCGGGCACATCTTCATACATCTCGTAAGTGACAAATGGTTCTACTACTTCAGGCGGCGAGTTTTGTATTATCACTTCAGCCTTACCTGGTACCCCAACCCCGTCGCCGTCGAAGGGATACACCAAACAACGCCAAGTGTCATCCTTTTGTGTCGCGGTATGTGGAATAAATGTTTCATTATCGAGCTCAGGCAAATATATTTCGTTTTTATACCAATGGCACCAGTATTTCAATTTATTCAAAGACGTCTCGACATCGGTGGAGTTCTCGGAAGTCACTATCAGGTCGTCTGTGGTTTTCGGTTGAAATGGTGATATTGTAACATTAGGTGCTGTGGGTTTATTGTTAATTACTTCTATCAGATCGGTATGAGTGGTGACATTCAAATACTGGAATGAATCATTTACAGTAATCCTGAAAGAATAGATTCCCAACTCGGCGTCTTTGGGTGGAGTAAATGCACAGTTCCATTGATTAGTAGAATAATAAGGATCGGTAACGCAATTTGTCTGCCAGTTGATATCGGAGGGTGATTTATACTCAATTTTTAACGTAAGATCTTCTTCAGTCTCTTCACGATCAGATAAATTGATGACAAGGGGGGCAGAGTGTGTGCGGTTAATAATGGTGGGTGATATAACATCAATAAATTTAGGTGCGGTATTCTCGGTCCAGTTAACTGACCAGTCGTGGAGTATTGATGTGTTGACGCCGTTTGACCCGAATGATGCTTGAAGTTTGATGGAGCTATGAACAATTGGATTGAGAGAAGAGATATCAAACTCTGTTCCAGTAATATTAGTAAAAGAAGATATTGGTTGATCTGAAGTCCCATCAAGAATAGTAACATTTAGTGATGTATCTTGAAGTTCGGTTTTATTGATAATAAGTGTGTCCCAGTACATGTTGATTGGTAACAGGATGGGTTTTGAGGTAAGGGTTCCGAAGGATTGATGTCTGAATGAACCATATTGAAAAAGGCCTTTGACTTCTTGGAGGGTTAGGGCGCGATTATAAATGGCGACGTCGTCGATGAGACCATTGAAATTTGCACTAGAACTTGTTCCACCACTAACACTTGTACATGCCCCTATTTTGACAGGATCGTTTGTATTTGCTGCAACACCGAAGGCGGAAATCGAATTATCCAAAACACCATCGATATAAAGTGACATGGAAGAACCATCGTATGTTCCAACTAAATGATGCCATTTATCATCATTTACATATGCATCTGCAAGCACAACATCCCTATCATTAGGAGATCGAACTAACATCATTGTGATCTTGTTATTACTCTCAATATATAAACAATACGAACCTCTTACATCACTACTATAATGTTTTGTTACAATACCTCCAACTTTTCCAATTTGAGAAGTCTTTATCCACGATTCTAAAGAAAAACTACCACTTAAATCAAAGTTGGATTCATTTGGAATATTAACATAATCATCCACGCCATCAAAACTCAGTGCTTTCCCAATCTTTCCAGTTGTCCAGGTAGCCCCATTAATAGTCCCATCATTATCATTCTCCGTTTCATCATACGCAGTGGTCCCCGACCCCTCATCAAAATGCCACAATGCAATGGTACTGCTGGAATCAAACCCGCCATGCTCCAGCTGCACATTCCCATCCACAGCCTCAACATTCTCAACGCTCTCCACCTTCTCGCCACCAAACAGTGTATCCTGCCAGGTATTGCTCCTGTTCCAGGAGACTGCCCAGTAGTGTAATCCTGGTGTGTTTCCGCCGTCGCCTTCGAACGTTGCGTTCAGTTTGAGGGATGGATATTGTACTGGGTCGATGTATGAGATATCGACCTCGCCGTTGTCGGTGTAGGTTGGGCTGCCGGGTATGGGTTGGTTATCTGAGGCGTCTAGGATCGTGATATTTAGATAGGTTTTATCGGGTTGTGTTTTGTTGATGAGAAGGGTGTCCCAGTGCATGTTGGGGGGGAGACTGATCGCTGATGAGGTCAGGTTGGCTTGGCGGACCAATTTAAAACTAGTACCATTTTCATATATATCCTTAACTTCAAGAGCGGAACGTGCAATTTTTGAAATTGATACCCTATCTATAAGCCCTCCAATATAATCTTGATTAAACAATTTTTCTGAGCCAATAAAACATGAAATTATATTATTTACTGAGCCAGTGACAGAAGTTATAGAAACACTATTATCATAAACTCCATCTATATATATTGTAGCTTTATTACTTCTATCAAAAACTGTACTAACATAATGCCAGTTATTATCTGTAACTGTCTTACTACTTGCTAATTCTCTTACATTTCCTGACTGATCCTCTATTACCAGTCGTATTTTATTAGAATTTGAAATGCTCACTACCCATCGCCCTTGTCCTGGTGTAAATGAAGGATATCCTTTTCGGATAATCTGTTGTTGGAACCCAGTTTTACTAATTTTTATCCAAGCATCTACTGTGAAGTCGTTTGTACTTAAATTTAACGAAGAATCTTTTCCGCAATCAATGTAATCGTTTATACCATCAAAACTTAAAGCTTTCCCAAACTTACCAGAACTCCATATAGGCAAATCATTTCCTAGACCATCGCCACCTAATATTCCATCATTATTATTAATTGTAGAATCATAAGCAATTGTCCCCGAACCCTCATCAAAGTGCCACACAGCTACTGCACTAGGGTCTAGATCATAATTAATCTCCGCATCACCCTCCTCCAACCTTAAGTGATCACTCATCGCTTCATCTATCCCCGAATCATCCTCAAAGCTGTCCAACCACTCCCCGCCATGCGCGTCATCCTGGGCCGGGCGAGCCGGTGCGCGGGAGTTTACGGGAATTGGATAATCTGATTGGATTTCGGTGGTTTCAACTCCCTCAACTCCAACACACCCAGACTCACACACTGGATCATCAAATTCAACAAGAAAGATAAGACTGGAGATTATCAGTAGAAGCATGATCCCTATGACCTTCAGGTTCCACATGGTTACGGCCCCCAGTGTACAATTTTATTATTTATATACAATGGGAATATGTTATTAATAATTTATTACCTTTTTATTTCTTTGTCCTGGTTTGTAAATACCAAGACCACCACCCGGATCTCGCATACCAAATATAAGCGTTATATCAATTCATTTCACTTGATACGATTTGCCAAATCTCAAAGACCCAAATGTTAAATAATCCGGGTTTGGAATTTTTATAGCTGGAAATTGGTATTTATTTCGAATTTAGGATTTGTTATTTAGTGTTTGACCCTCAACAATGAATTATCAATTACGTGTGGGTGAGGAACTCGCCCCGCTCCTTCTTACTTTAACGAGGGGCGATTTCCAGTAAAACCTTTGAGGATATGGGGGATACTGAAGGGAAGGTTTTTAGCAAATGCTGAGCGTTTGATATACATATTGGGCTACCCCGCCAGAGCCACTCCCAAGCTCAGCGCGATCTCAACGATGGATATTCTCCATACGGGCGGAATTTTCGGGTGGCGGCGGTGACGGTGTTGGTGATGTGCGATGTGTTAATGCTTTTAGCCCAACCCATTTCGCTCCTCAATATAGAGTCGAATCTATCAATGGAAAAATTATGGTTCAAGTATGATTTCACCAGATTGATTTCTAATTTAAAACGTTATCCAAATGGTGTACCTTGTTGAATCATTATTGCACTCTACAATGCTTGGGGGCACCAAAGAGTTTAAATAATTGTAAAAAAAGAGTACCAAATTTCTTTTTTATATTGTGGTTCATTGTATTCTTAGAACTATTGGAGTGTGAAAGATTGATGAGTATAAGAAATCGGAAAATATCGAAAAAGAATATGAGCTTGTTTGCAGTTGTAGTAGCAATTGCCCTAATAGGTATGATGATCGTACCTGTACAAACCGTGGGTATTGATAACGGCAGTGATAAAAATAGTAGCGGTCCCACAGAGGGCACTATTACAGGTCAAGTAACAGATGCTGAGTCGGGTGAACCTATCCAGGAGGTACTAATGACTCTTGAATATCATCATGAGGTCCGATTTGACTTGACCGATGCTAATGGTCAATATATATTCACAAATGTCCCTATTTGTTTTTGTTTAAAAGATATCACCGCGGCAAAGGTCGGTTATGAAAGTCAAACACAATCAGTTGGAGTACATGAACTCACTTATGTAAACTTCTCTCTGGAACCATCAGATGACTCCGAGGACCCTGATGAACCGGATGAACCAGAACCGGATGAGCCAGAAGACCCCGAAGACCCTGAACCCGATGAACCGGATGAGCCTGAACCCGATGAACCAGAGCCTGAAGACCCTGAACCCGATGAGCCCGAGCCGGATGATGACAACGGTGCAATAAATGGTATACTGACCGGCTTTGTTATAGACGCTTTGACCAATGAACCCATTTCAGATGTGCTGGTGATGCTCAAATACCATGAAGATATTCGTCGAATGCTGACCGATCTGGATGGAAAATACACCTTCACCCAGGTACCTATCTGTTTTTGTTTGAAAGAGGTAACCGCACAAAAAGATGGTTATGAAACTGAAGAAGCGTTGGTTGGTGTTTCCGAGATAACCTATGTGAACTTCACTCTTGAACAAGATCAGGCAGCAAAAGATGATGCCGAAAATATACCCGATCGTGATGATTTGGATGCTATCCATGGTCAGAACGATAATACTGATAAAGTAATGGAATCATCGACCATTTATTTAATATTTATAAGCGCAGCAGGCATATTTGCAGTTGTGATCTTAGTAGGTATATTTATATCCGGATCAAAGTTTGAATCACAGTAGTCATGTTGTATTATCGTAGAACTGTAGTCGAGATTCTATTTCGCTGAGTAGTAATCGTGCAGAGCCATTGTTGAGATGTGGTCCACCAGTCTATCGGTCTGCCAGTCTATCGGTCTGCCAGTTGACCAGCTGACTAGCCGACCAGCTGACTAGCCGACCATCTCGTTGAACCAAAATTATTATTCTATCCAATCAAAACGCAAAAGTACAGTCAAAATATATAATTCATAGATCTTTATTGTGAGAGAAAAAATGACCGAAAATACAAATAAATTTTCAAGATCTCTTCCTACTATCCTAGTAGTAATAACTTGTATCAGTTTAGCGTTAATGATACCGCCAACCTTGGCTGCACAGCCCACCTATAATTCCCAGGTACAGCTCAGCGCCGGTTCTCTATTGAATAAACCAGGTATTTCCTATGATCTATCAATACTTGACGAATTTATGCGCGAAGGCTCGGTAAATATTCTGTATGATCTTGGCTCCGGAACATCTTTTTACATTTATCGTTGTCATTTCCACGAAAATCTAAGTGTTCTGATCTTCGAAATAGAACCATCCGATTTATCAATTAATGAGAGCAAAAAGGACTCAATTGATCTCACAGGGCTTTCAGTTAATATCGTGATCCCCACAGAAATTGGTCACGACGGCCTGGAGCAGGTTTTAATACCTGCGGTTAACATCGATCCTGAAACTTTTGAGTGGGGTTCGGCACTGCGTGCCGAGCTGGCTTGGTTGCAAGATCTTTCCATAATCAATGGGTTAACCCCGGAAGATCTCGACCAGATCGTGATGATGGCAAAGCACGGGCAAGAGGATTTTTTATCCATGGCGCTGTATGATAATAAGAACACCACCTGGATACAGTACTTAATGCCTGATGATATATTAACGTTGGATGATACTTTTGGTGAGTTGCCATTCCATATCAGCATAGATGATATTCCACCAAAAACTCCGGGAGAATATCCATATGAGGGTAAGCCTGCACCCGATGAGGAGACACACTATTCAGCTATAGTTGCAGCGATAATTGTACTCGTCATGCTTGGAACATTCTCATACTCACGGTTGAAGAGGAGGTCGATCCTCGATAATCTGAATCGGAAGAATATCTTCGAGCATGTTAAAGCAAATCCGGGCGTACATTTTAAAAAGTTGCTTAGAGAGCTTGGTTTTCAGCCAGGTGCGTTGTCATACCATCTAAATGTGCTCGAGAAAGAGGAATTCATTAAATCCATCCAGGATAGTAATTATAGACGGTTTTATCTATACGGAACAAAAAGTGACTTCAAGATCATTCTGACCACTATTCAATTACGAATTTTAAGTGTGGTTAATGAACGCCCCGGCATAACACAGTCGAAAATTTCCAGAGCAATTGGTAAAAACAGGATGTTGGTGCATTATCATATAAAGATCCTGGTCGATGCTGGCATAATATCACTTGAGAAGAGCGGGCGAGAAAGTCTATGTTTTACAACCGATAATGCTTCACCGTATCTCTGATGGATAGGCAATTAAGTTGAGTGTGTGGGTGTTGGAGTTGTGGAGTTTGGGAGTCAAAACTTAGGTCATAGGTTATTGGTCATAGGTAATAGGTCGAAGGCCATATATCCCTATCACCTATCTCCTATTACCAATGACCTTATTCTAGCAACTAACAACTGACAACTGGTAAGTGTGTGGGAGTGTGTGGGTGCGCCTGCCAAGGATGAGTGTCGATGTAGATCCCGTCATCAATAATTTCCGTGGCCTTCCGGCCGCCCTCGCGCCCTCGCTTGTGCTGGGCAGCACATTGGTGGAGGTGGACGTGGGATGGGAGGGAGTAAAATAGGATTGTATCAAATGATATTTTGTATATGTGCTTCGCTTAAGTCCACATCTTCCACCCCTGCGCCAGCCCCCTACCTCGCAAAACCCTTTTCCATTATCGTTAAATCACCGCCAATCGCCATGCAAACACGATAGAATTCTTCGAATTCAATCGAGATCTCAAAATTCAACTTCAACTACAAATTCGAGAATTTTGACATATCCTCAACGGAAAAACTGTGGTACAAGGCCACTTGTTCGCTTCGCTCACCCCTTCGGGACTCCCTCGGGTTCTTCGAACCACTCGGCTCGGTGGCCCGCCAGTTCGGGGCGGGTGTGCGCCAATTATCCCATAAAAAAATCAGAGTAATTTCTTGAAATCCTCAACAGATATGTCAATATCTCTCAAAATGCTTCTTAAAAGTTTCGGATGGAGGATTTTTCCCGAATGGTAAGGAACAGTGACTCTTATTCCTTCACTATTTTTATATATCTTATGGCTTCCACTTTGTCTTACTAAATTAAGCTTACCATTTCTATCTTCGGTATCTCCTCCCCATTTTCTTTTCGATCTTCAATATGGAGTTGAATAGCATCTTCGATATTTTTTAATGCCTCTTCATAAGTGTCACCCTGAGTATAACAACCTTGTAATTCCGGACAAAAAGCAAAGTATCCATCAGAGTCTTTTTCAATTACTACCGAAAATCGATATTTGGTCATAGAAACACCTTTACTAATATCCCTGTTCTCATTTATAATTCTTTCAATTATAATAAATTATTGGAATTATTGTACTAATTCAATTCAATTCAATTCAATTCAATAGAAACTACCCACCGTCGCTGGTGCCAGCCCTCCTTCTCCCTTGCTAGCTGTGGCCGAACCCCCCAACCCCAGCGCCATCCCACTCCCACTTGGGATTTTGAATTTGGGATTTTCTTGGTAGTATTTGAGTTTTGGATTTGGAATTTGGCGATCCCCGCTGCTACATCTCAGCTGAGTTATCCTATTGTATCAGGCCACCCTCGCACCCTTCCGCCCCTACACTGACCCCGGTACGACAGGTGTGTACCTGAGGCGCCAGCGGCTCGGCAATGGATCGAATCAAATAATTAATCTTGGATTAAAATAAGTGCCAGAATCAAGAATTAATATTTAAATCGTTTCTCATACTCTTTATCGGGATCACCGATTTTTATTGTATTTATCGTATAGTCAATAATTTGTTCTTCAGCTGTGATTGTCATATAAGTTCACCAAATTCAATATCGAAGCATTGTTATATAAGTTTATATAACTAATTTCAGATAATTTTTACTGTCGTTTGGTTTACACCAAAATTGGTGCGTCGGCCCCCGCCGAGGATGGCTCGGTAGCCCGCCTGCATGGGTCGGGTAGGCGCCAGCGGAACATCTTAATTAATATCATTTTCAATTAAATTCCAAATAAATATTAGTTAATCTATTCATTCTTCTTCATTCAAAGTATCTTCTTTTTCATCCATATCTTTTTGGATTTTCTTTGATGTTTTTTTCTTTAATATTAAAAATAGAATAATTACAATAATTAAGATAATAATAATAGTAATGGCTGTCAAAACGATCATCATATTTTTATTATCATTATCTCTTTCTTTTTTATCATTATCATTTTCATCCTCATCTTTGATCTCATCATCAATTTTAACAATTATGTAAACTGAATAATTTATATCACCGATAAATACCTGGATCGAATAATTACCATCTATTTCCGGTGCACTCAATATTACAGACCAGTTTCCATTTATATCAATTGTTCCGGATCTGGTTATTGTATCCAGAGCAACAGAAATTAAAGTTCCATTTTCGTAACCTTGTGAAGTCCCAGAAACATCTATTTTTTCACCAGGCTTTACAATTGTGCTATTTGTTGGATAAAGTATAGTAATTGTAAAAATTTTGGGTTGAACTTTTTTCTCTTTTATAGTTTTAAATTGAAGGACAAATGGATGATCTTTAAGAACAAAACCTGTTTTTGATTTTGCTATACCTATGGATATAATATAACTCGTGTTATAGCTGAGATTTTGCGCAAAATCTAGTCGTAATGCAGTATCATTCTTTGTCCAGGTAAGGTTATAATTCACATATGGTGATATCTCGAGAACCTTCTCAACGGCTATTATGTTCATAGGGATACTGAAAATGATGATCATTGGGCTATCAACTGCTATTCCTTCACTATTCCGATCAGGTATGGTAGTGACAACTTTTGGATAGGATATTGTAGTATTCCATGCTTCTTTGGAAAACGGCGATGTATTATTTGCGTCATCAATTGCGGTAACTACGAAATAATATGCGGTATTTTCTAATAGATCGGTAAATTGATAACTTAAGGTTTCAACTTCGGCTTGAAATGTGTAAGGTCCACCAGACCCTGAACCGGACTGATTTATATAGACTCGATACCCCTCTACATCTAAAGATCTGCTCTTAACCCAATTTAACTTGATTACATTCTCTAAGAGAGCATTGGCTAGAAGGTCTGCGGGTGCTTCGGGTGCTAAATAATCTCTATGGACCACACTAGCTGGTGCAGAAAATGCTGAGGGTAATGAGACTTTATCCCACGCTCTGAGCTTAAAATAATAGGTTGTTCCATTTATCAAACTCTCATTAGACCAAATGAATGAAGTTTTCGGATGTAAAATATTACTTAACTGCACCCAGTCTTCTGTCACTGGATCTTCCCACCAAAGTTCATATTCTATGGTATCATCGGAATTTGAATTCCAGGATATATTAAGTGCATCACCGTCTGGGATTGGCTTGATATTTAGTCCTGATGGGATTGATGGTGGGGTAATATCATCGAGATAAAAGCTAACTATCGCAGAAAAATTAGAATACAAAACGCCATTGTTCCATGCTTGGATTATATAGTAGTACCAAGTCTCATCCTGTAAGTTCTCATCTAAGACCCAGTTTTGAGGGTGGGTTACATTATATGTTATTTTCCATTCACCTGATTTATTTGTAGAAACTGAATAGTTGAAGGTATTTATAGTAAGATCCCAGGATATATTGAGTGTGTTTGTATTGGATACTCGGGTAACCTTGAAACCTATTGGGATGCGAGGGATAATAAAATCAGAAACGATGAAAAACTCAGTATGTGTTGCATTCATATTTACATCTGGTCGCTCTTCCTCCCAATTAAGACCTTCCGTCTTTTTCACTTTAATAGCAGTATTATTTTCGGTAGCGGTATTATTATAAATGTACCAACGGTCAGTAATTAAAATGTCTTCTAACTTACCATCAATGTCCGTGGTAGGTTCTATACCGCCATAACCGGATGTTCCATAAATCCGGTCATCATTATCATTTATTTCTACATCTGCTCCTGATATCGGAGTCACTCCATCTTTATCATATACTTGGATATCGAGATAATTCTTGACTTTGAGTATTCCACCACCATAATCTGTTACTTGAACCGAATTGAAAGTGCAATTTATTGCAGTTATTATACTAATATTAATTGCAGTGAGATCATAACCACCAGTAATAGGGTAAGAAGTAATTGTTGAATTTGATAAAATGGCATTCACATGATCTAAATAAAATCCGCTTGCGTTTATTCCTTTTGAAGTAATATTACAATTTGAAACATAATTATCATCCGAGTTGTTAATAAAAACTCCGTGACCGCTAATCCCAGAAGTAGTTATGAGAATATATGTTAGATTATTGTGGTTGGAGGAATCATTAATATAAATACCATATCCGTTTGAACCCATGGTATTAATTGTGCAATCTTTTATGTTATTGTCATTTGACTCTTTAACAAGAAAAATTCCATAACCACCGCCTGAGGTGTTAATTTTGTTTGTTATGATATCATTATTTGAAGAACGTTGTAAATAGAGACCATCTCCTCGTATATCATCTGTGTTTATTATATTAGCAGTAAAATTGTTATTCGATGATCGAAATAAATAAATACCATACCCTCTCACCCCATGCGTATTAATTGTATTGTTTGAAATATTTATATTTGAAATTTGATCAAGATAGATCCCACAGGCCCTCTCACCGTATGTATTAATTAAATTTCCGGATATATTCTTAGCGTTACTTTCTAAATAAATTCCATATGCACGTGGGCCGGTTGTAGTTATATTGCAATTTAATATGCTGTTGTTATTTGACTCCTGGATCCAAATACCGTATGCATAAGAATTTTCGGTATTTATTTGGTTTTCTATAAGTTTATTATTAGAAGAGTCTGATAGATAAATGCCCACCTCATCAAACTCTCTCGTTGAAATAATATTACTTTTTAAATTGTTATTCGATGAAGATAATAGAGATATGCCATATGTTCCTGCCTTAATACGATTTGTATGAATTGTATTGGCTGTCAGATTGTTATTCGAAGACCTTAATAGACAAATCCCATCTCCGGATGGACCACAGTGAGATATCACATTGCCCTTTAAATTGTTGCCTGAAGAATCTTCCAGATAAATTAACGCGCCTGCCCCAAGCATATTATTATCCGTTAAATTGTTTTTTGATGATTGAGATAGATGAAAACCACATTTAGTGTTGTTTATTAAATTATTCTTCGATGACTGAAATAAATAAAAACCTGAATACATCATAATATTGTTACTTAGATTATTGTCTGAAGACCTCTCTAGATAAAAACCGTATTCCTCTCCTACATGGCGATTGACAGTATTGCCGCTAAAATTGATATTTCTGGAGTAATAGATAAATATCTTACTATTATTGATCGAAGAATCCGTTATTACAGAATTGTTTGAAAAAGCTATGAATACTCCACCGAAATTGAAACTCTGGTCGGAAACACTCATATTCGAGCAATTAACTAAGATTATTTCGCCCGCATCTCCAGGTACTATAATGTTAGATGCATTATTATAATAATAGACGGTTTTTTCATTGGCGGTATTAGTTGTATCTATAATATGTGTATTCCAATATTTTAACAAATTGCCAGATAGTATTATTCCCCCGTTGGTCATATTGTTCCCGGAAATATTTACATAACTTGTGTCATATAGGTAAATACCGTACCCATGATAAAACGAAGAGGTAATTATTTGGTTCTGTAATATCTCGATATTCGAAGAGTTATCTAAAGATATGCTATGCGCTTTAGTCCCATTTGTATTTATCATGTTGCCTTTTAAAATGTTATAATTAGAAGATTGCTGTAGAGAAATGCTGTGGCTATTATAACCCCTGGTAGTTATCATGTTGCCTTCGACTGTGTTAAAATTAGAAGATTGTTGAAGAGAAATACTAGGTCCCCGCCATCCCATGTTAGTTATTGTGTTATTTATAACTTTATTATTTGAGGATATGTATAAAAAAATACCACTTGCACGATGCGTATTACATGTAATATTATTATTTATAATGTTAGAATTTGATGATTTACTGGAATTTAACCGTATTCCTGAGACATAATATCCTGAGACGGAGATATTGAATCCCGTTATGTTCACTCCACTTGCCGTGACATTAATTGCTGCCGCATAATCGTGTAGAAAATGAGTGCCTAAATAATAATGTATGATCTTACAGTCCATTGTACTGTTGCCAATAAGCTTGATATTTGATTTATTAATGGTTACGGACTCATAATAAGTTCCATTTGCAACGATGATAGTGTCACCGGGGTTTGCAGCATTTATTGCTGCCTGAATCGTGGTATAGTCTCCGCTGCCAGTAGAATCTACAAATATGGTTGCTGCTTTCACAGAATATTCATCTGTCACACCTTCAAATATTAAAATACCGATAAAACCTACGGTGATTAATAAGAATGTAATATATACGGATAAAATACTCCTTTTAGTCTCAAAAGTCATCATATGACCACCCTGTTTTATTCTTCATCCTCCCATTCTTCCTTCTTTTCTTTCTCAGTCTTTTCAGATACCTTTTTCTTCCTTACCATAACAAGAATAATAATAACAATTATAATGACAAGCACTAGAAAAAGCATTAAACCCACAATCGTTTTCATACCAAATATTCCTTTATCTTCGTCGCCGTTATCGGCGGTTTCGGCATCCTCTCTTTCCCCATCCTTTACCGTTAAAGACATAGAGTCATTAAGATCACCGATCTTGACCTCTATTATGTAATTGCCCTCAACAACTGGCACCTTAATACTAACAGACCAGTTTCCATTAATATCAATTGTTCCGGGTCTGGTTATTGTATCCAGAGCAACAGAAACTAAAGTTCCATTTTCGTAACCTTGTGAAGTCCCAGAAACATCTATTTTTTCACCAGGCTTTACAATTGTACCATTTGTTGGATAAAGTATAGTAAATGTAAAAATTTGAGGTTTAACTTTTTTCTCTTTTATAGTTTTAAATTGAAGTATAAATGGATGATCTTCAAGAACAAAACCTGTTTCTGATTTTGCCAAACCTATCGTAATTACATAACTGGTATTGTAACTGAGATTTTTTATTAGATCTATTTGTAATTCCGTGTTGTTTTTCAACCAGGATAGATCATATTGAACAAATGGTGATATATCAAAAACTTTCTCTACGGTTAATATGTTCATAGATACATTGAAAATTACGATTATGGATGTAGTTATTGCAATATCAGAACTATTTTGAATAGGAATAGTTGAAACAACTCTTGGATGCTCGGGAACGATAAGTGTAGTTGTCCATGTTTCTTTGGAGAATGGTGAAGTATTATTCGCTTCATCATATGCACTAATCACGAAATAATAAGCTGTATTTTCTAATAAATTAGTAACCTTATGACTTAAAGTGTTTACTTCGGCTAAAAGTATATATGGCCCACCTGAGCCGGTACCAGATTCATTCATGTAAACGCGGTAGCCTTCTATATCTAAGTCATTACTACCCAACCAATTAAGCTTGATAATGGTCTCTGAAAATGCCTCAGCATTCGGATTTAAGGGTGGTTCAGGTGCTAAATGATCTCTGTGGATACCACCGACCGGTGCAGTGTAAACAGATGATAAAAAACCTTGATATGATGCTTTGATCTTGAAATAGTAAGTAGTACCGTTTACTAAACTATTGTATGACAAAATGTACCAATTTTTCGGATGGGAGACATTATCCAGCCATGTCCATCCGTCAGAAACTGGATCTTCCCAGGCAATATCATAATATAATGGGTTATCCGGATTTAAATCCCAAGAAATATTAAGCGCATCACCACCTGGAACTGGTTTCACGGCTAATCCGCTAGGGATCACAGGCGGTGTTATATCAATTAGGTAATAGCTGACCGCCTCGGAGAGCTCCGAGGACAGATCTACTTTGTCTAATGCTTTGATTTTATAATAGTACCGGGTTTTATCTGGTAAGTCCTCTTCCAATGTCCAGTTTTGTGGATGCATTACATTATTCAATATTTCCCATTGACCTGTCTTATTTGAAAATAATATATATTTAACGGTATCTTGGTTTAAGTCCCAGGAGATATTAAGTGAATTTATACCAGGTATACGAATAACTTTCAAGCCTGTTGGGATAGATGGGGCGGTTACATCATGATAAAAGATCTCGGTGTGTGATGTGCTCATATCAACATCAGGTCGTTCTACCTCCCAAAGTTCATCAAACATCTTTTTTACTTTAATTGTAGTTACATTTTCGGTTGCAAAATTATTATGGTTATACACCCGATCTGTAACCGTAATTTGTCCTATCCGCCCATAAGCATTTGTTGTATTGTCTGAGCCGCTAAATCCTGATGTGCCATATGTTTGTAAATTGTTATCTCTCACCTCTACATCCACCCCTGAGATCGGTGTAATACCATCATCTCCAATCACTTGAACATCCAGATAGTTCTTGACTTTGAGCACACCGCCACCATTTTGGGTTACTTGAACTGATTTAAAACTGCAATTTATAGCAGTAATTTCTCCATCATTAATAGCTTTAAAGTCTTTACTGCCCGAAGCAGTGGTAATTGTCGAATTAGTAATAATTGCAGAATTTCCATTTAAACAAAATCCATAGGCACTCGTATTCGTTGTAGTTATATTACAATTTGACACAAACGTATCGACCGAATCCGCAATCGAAATTCCATGGCCACCCACACCTGAGGTATTTATGATGTTACCAGTCAGAACATTATTATTCGCAGAATCGTTTATATAAATCCCATGCCGATCCACTCCCTTTGAATTTATAATATTATTGATTAGAACATTATTATTTACAATATAATGTAAATAAATACCATAACCACTTTGTTCCGATGTATTAACGGTGTTTCCGATTATATTATTATACTTTGCTTTCCTTCGTAAACGTATGCCATGGCTATTTTGTCCATTAACATTTACAATATTATCTATCACATCGTTGTAATTACCATTTCGATATAAATAAATACCATGGCCGTATGCTCCCGTGGTGTTTATATAATTGCCAATTATTTTACTTCCCTCAGCCATATTAACTGTAAAAATACCGTACCCTCCGCCAGTAGTTGTTATGTGATTGTTTAAAATTATACCTCCCCCCATATTATCATAAATGCCATCACCTCTTTCGCCATATGTAATTATTGTATTTCCGGTTAGATAGTTTCCACCACCAGCCTTATGAATACCATAACCTCGCTCACCATAAGTTTTAATAGAATTATCTATAAAATGATTTGTACATCCACCACCACCGCCACACTTAATACCCCACCCATATTGACCATATGTAGAAATATTATTATTAATAAATTTATTATTTTTCGATTGATCACCTTGAGAAATACCCCACCCACTCTCGCCATAAGTCGTTATGTTATTACACTTAAAATTGTTATCGGAGGGACCATACATTTGATTCATATCACCCACTAATCTTATTCCACATCCATATTCTCCTGTGGTTTTTATTTTGTTGTTTGTAATCTCATTATTATTCGAAGCACCATATAGATTAATTCCAAAATTCTGTTCACCTGTTGTGTTTATAGTATTATAAATCAGATCGTTATTTGAAGATTCATATAGGCGAATACCATAAGCATGATCACCGGATGTGTTAATTGTGTTGCTCGTAAGATTGTTATTCATAGATTGTAATAAATAAATACCAAACATACTTTTTCTTGTGGTTCTAATGTTATTGTTCGTTAAATTGTTATTGTTAGAATAATAGAGATCGATTCCGCAGAAGGTGAATGTATTATCTATTACCTCTGAGTTTTCTGAAAAACCCATAAGGACCCCACCATAATTGAAGTTCCGGTTGGAAACATTCATGTTTGTGCAATTAGCGATGATCACCTCACCCACATCAGAGGGTACAGTTACTCCATTAGTGTCACTGTAATAATAGACAGGCTTGGTGTAAACCAAATTTAATGTATCAATAGCATGGGAGTTCCAATGATCAATTGAATTCCCGGAGATCGCTATGCCAGTCCGAGTCATATTGTTTCCGGATAAATTCGTACTTTTTGTACTATCGAGCCAGATGCTATCTCCGGAGGCGTTTATAATATTGCCTGTTAAATTGTTTTTATTCGAATCCATTTGGTGAATGCCCCATCCATAACATACATTTATAATATTGTATGTTAAATTAATACTTGAAGACAAACGAATGTAAATGCCGCCCCCACTCTGTCCGGATGTATTGATAGTATTCTCGGTTAGATTGTTATTATTCGAATTTAGAATTAGCAAAATTCCAACACCATTCTGTCCCGAAGTATTGATAAAGTTATTTATTAGATTGTTATATGAAGACTCATATAGATATATCCCACCCCCCAACTGACCAGAGGTATTTATTGTGTTATTTTTTACAATATTATTCAATGATTGATATAACAAAATACCGTAACCTTGATTTCCTGTGGTTGAAATATTATTATTTGTGATGTTCGAATTTGATGAACTCGAGTTTAAACATATTCCGAAAGTATAATTTCCCGAGACACTAATATTAAACCCAGTAATGTTCACATTAGGTGCTGTTATATTAATTCCAGCTGCAAAATCGTTGAGATAATTTGTTCCTTCAAAATAATGTATGATCTTACAATCTGTTGTACTATTACCCATAAGTTTGATATTTGATTTGTTAATGGTTACGGACTCATAATACGTTCCATTTGCTACAATGATCGTGTCACCTGAAGATGCATTATCAATTGCTGCTTGGATAGAGGTATAGTTACCACCACCTTGGCTATCTACATAAATTGTTGCCGCCTGCACACTTGTTTCGTTAATTCCTATGTCAAATGTAACAAAATTGATAAACCCCAAGGTAATGAATATAAAGATCAAATAGACTGTTGCCAGAGCATTTTTGACTTTGCTCTTATTCATTCGATCACAGATTCTTTCAAAGTATTAGGTATATAAATAATTTATAAGACAAACATCGAATATCCAAATTTTATTTCTCTAGCGCCAGCCATGGCCCCATGCTTACTCCACGAACCCTCCAAACCCAGCGCCATCTCATCCACGCTTCTTATAATGGTGATGTGTGATCTCATGGGGGCACGGTTGTTAGCGAGTGCTGAGCGTGGGGTATTTTGCGAGGAACGATTGGTTGTTGCTAAGCGAGGGGTATTGATTGAGGGAGTGAGAAGTTATCGTATTTTGCCCACCTTCCACCCCTGCGCCAGCCCCCTACCTCACATGGCTCGGCAGCCCGCTTGCTTGGGGCGGGTAGGCGCCAGCCACTCTACATGTCTAAATATAAATGATTAAGAATACTGAAAATAAATATGAACATGGTTGATATTCCAATAACAATAATTTCAATTGTTTTCCATTTCCTGAATTTCATTTGCTTTTTCTAAAATCTCCAAAAATTCGAGTTCTTCAGGATATTTGTAAACAAACTCCTTTACAGCTTGATTAGCCATAGGAATTATGTTTAATATCTTTGAATTACAATTCTCTGAATCTATAAGTATTTCCGCATACTCAGCAACACAAAGGGCAAATCGAAATTGAGGAGTTGTTTGAGAAATGGAATTTTTAATTGACTCGCATTCCAAATCAAAATTCAGTTCAATTGACCCGCCCGATTTTGGTTCTTTGTATCTAAATGCAATATTTGCATAATTGTTTTCGGTAATTGTTGGCTTGAACTTTAGTTCATATAATGCAGTGACAGTATGCCCGGCACCGATGTCACCTGAATCTTTTGAATAGTCAAAAAAATCCTCATCTTCCATTAATCTATTAACGTAACCTAATAAACGATATTCTTCAATAATGTCTGGATTAAATGTGATTTGAATTTTCAAGTCTCTTGCTATTGTTTGTAAATTTCCAGTTAATTCCCTGATAAATTCTCTTTTTGCTTCTGTGATCGTATCTATATAACCATATTTTCCATCTCCATTATCCGCTAATTGCTCCATCAATTCATCGTTATATTCTCCCATCCCAAACCCATACGTTGATAGATAGATTCCATTATTTCTGTATTCTTGTATCATTTCCACAAGTCCATCTACAGAATGTTCTCCAGTATTTGCAACACCATCCGAAAGAAGTAGAAGACGGGTGATATGCCCCGGGATCTTATTTTCCATAGCCATTTCATAACCAAGCTTTAGACCATCTTCAGCATTGGTTACACCCCCAATATTAAGACTTTCAATTGAATTCAATATCTTCGATTTTTTTTCTAAACCAGTAGGTTCTAACACGATCTCGGCCTCAGAACTATAAATCACTATTCCTATTCTGTCATTATCTGTAAGTTGATCGATTAAAAAAGGAAGAGTTTCTTTGATGAGTTCCAATTTATTACTACTTTCCATGGAACCAGACACATCAATTACGAAAATTAATGTTGTTGGATCTCTTTCTTCTTCGGATATAGATCTAGCCCGTATTCCGATTTTTAATATATGGAATCCTTCTCCGAAGTATGATGGCCCACATTCGGTATAGACCTTAAAATCATCATCTGAATGTTGTGGATAATGATAATCGAAATAATTAAGGAATTCTTCTGTCCTGATATGTTCTTTTGAAGGTAATTTCCCATAGGTGACGCTGTTTCGCATAATTGCATATGAACCTGTATCCACATCAGCCCCAAATGTTGAGACACTATTTTCTGAAGTTCTGATGAAATTGCCATCATATTTTTCTTCATAAGAAGGTTCGGAATATTGGTCTGGATAATAACCAGAAGACGGGGAACTTGAAAATGCAACTTGATCTAATGATATACTTTCTTTATCATTTTCAGAATTATTATCAGACATTGGATAATACGCTAGCAATTGACTTATTACTATCACCTGAAGAATTACTAAAAATACAATTCCCACACCCATAATTTTAATAGCTTTATCATATTTTTTTACATTCACAAATATCACCACTAATTCATTTTATAGAAAATAATTCGAGTTAGATTATTTATAAATAATGTGCTCATGTGGTAACTTGTTAAAACAAAAGTGTTCATGAACATTTTTGCAATAATAAATTGACAAAAATTCTATTAAAGGAACCTAAATGGTGCGCGCCAGCCACACAACCGCCTGCGGCGGAAATCTCAAAATATTATTTATAAAAAACGAAAAATTTTCCCAGTAAAATTTATTCGGAAAATTTATCTGCCAGAAAATTGTAAGAATTAATTTAATATAAACCTTACGATATTCTGTAACAAGTACCAACCATCAAATAACAAATAAACACCAAATCCCAACTTTGGAAAAGCCAAAGGTTTTTCCATATCGTGTTGTGATCATGCTCTTGTATGAACCGGTTTCAAATCAAATTCAGATTCTAATTTAGGTATGATATGCTCCCAAATTTGTTCACATAGATACCAATCTGTAATTTCCTCTGTATGTGATTGTGTTAAACCATATATCTCTGGCCGATTAAAATGTTCATTGTATGGGAGTATAAATATTTCCAACAAAGTCCTATTATCTATTGGCCACAAGTAAAGTTCGATCCCAACACGTTGTGATTCCAGGTCTGTTTCACGGAATGATGGTATATCTATTTGGAATCCTCTTAAAATCATTTCAAGGCGACCCGATGGTTTTTTTTGCAATGATAGGTCCTTGATCTTTTTATTAACGGCAATGATGAGTGTTCCTTTTCCTTCGTTCTTTGTATCATATTTAATAACGGGAAATCCCAGATCCTTCAAAAAAACTTTCAATTTTGGTCCTGTAGCCTCGACCTTTTCACCCTTAATTAGATATCTTTCATATGGATATGCTCGCCTTCGCATGATCAAGATATTGATTTGTTCTTATAAAAATCTTTATTAATGCCAATTATCAAGAATTATTGCCCAACTGGAACAATGATCAAATAGGGGTCCTCTTTTTTAAACTAAAGAATCCCACCAGCATTTGACATTACTGAGTTAGCGATGGGAGTGGCATTGCTGAGTAGAAGCTGTGAGTGGCATTGTTGAGTAGAAGCGGTTCGCCGGGCGAACTTTCGACAAAAGTAATTAAGCAGACCAGTGGAATTAAAGACGATGATCTCAGGAAAAAAATTATAATGAGTCAGATTCGGAGAGTTTACACCCAAGACAACCCCGGCCAGCCCCCCTGCCCTGCTGAGTTCCCCCGCCACTCTCGTCCTCAGCATTAACCCATGTTGGGATTTGGTCTTTGGGATTTTCTTTGAGGGGTTTGAATTCTGGTATTAATAAGTTATTTTCGCAGGAATTCTAAGCCCATAACGAAAAAGAGAATAAATCAATGTCTAATCTTTTTTTTGTGTATAGTTTTGCTTTTTGGATTTTGGATTTCTACTCAGCAGTGCTCTCAACAACAATTCATCATATGCTTTATCCCATGTCTCCCCATAGCCCTGGCCTCCATCCATCACCGTGATGGACTTTCTACTGGGGTGGGGAATATTCGGGCGGCGGTGACACTCCCAACACTATTGCAGTCCTCATCGCTTCTATCGCATTCCAACTCGCTTTCTCCCCGAAAACATACATTCTACTTTGCAAATAAAAACCGCGGTAGATGCCACCTAACACGCGTTTATCTGCACCACCGTCTAGCAGTCGGTCACCCCGCGCACGGTTCTAATGGCGAGGCGCGATCTCCTGGGGTACGGTTTTTAGCAAATGCTGAGCGGGGGTTATTTTGCGATGAGCGATTAGTTATTGATTAGGGATGGGTATTGATATGTGAGTGAGAAGTTATCGCATTTTGCCCCCTCTTCCGCACCTGCGCCAGTCCCACTGCCTAGCTGGCCTTCGCCGCAACTCCTGGGCTAAGTGCTACCCATCCTCACTTGGAATTTGAACAGTTGCTTCGTAACCTGGTGGGATGTGAGTCTTATCGCTAATAAATCAACTCTCCACCCACCTCCCCAATCCCAAATCCCTAGCTCGGCAACTCATCAAAGAAAAATCGCTGAGTTTGCTCAGGGCGGCTGTGTATTGAAAGGGGAACGAATAAAATGTACTGGTTATTATTATATATTGAATTGTTGAAATGGATAAAGATAAATAACCTTTCAATTTTCTTAGCTATTAGATTGTTAGAATCGCCACTTTAATTAATATAATGAATTTTTTTAATTATTTTAATTAATTATATATCTTTAACTTTAATTAAGTCAGTAAATTCTTATATCTGAAATCGTATTTAATATAGGTACTATACTCATTGACAGGGTGCGATAATATTGAAATCTAATCTTTTGAAAAAGTTAATCTCAATTTGTGCAATTTTTATTCTTCTCCTGCTCTTTTTTATAAATTCAATTTATATTGATAATAATGAAATTTATCATATAAAACAAGAGTATTTGGATTTTGACACTATTAATCTTGTAAGAGAACGTGGGAATCTTACCAGGAGTTCAAACAATCTTGAAAAATACAGTTGGCAACGTACAGTAATAGACTCACAAAACTCAATAAATGGTGAAATCTCATTAGCATTGGATTCAGAAGACAATCCTCATGTATTATATTTTTCAAAAAACTATTGTTATTATGCATATTCGGATGGGAAAAACTGGACCACTGAATTTATAGCTAATAGTTTCTTCAGTTACGCGGAATGTAGTTTAGTGTTAGATAAGAATAACTATCCTCATGTTTGTTTTAATTCAGAAAGTACGAACTTGACTTATGGATATTTTAATGGTACCTCATGGTTTTTTGAAGTTATCAACCAAAACTTTTCTTCTTATCTTGATCTAGCAGTAGATTCAAACGGGCTTCCCCATATCGTTTATAGAGGAACAAATGCTTCATTAATATATGACCATTATAATGGCTCCGCTTGGGTAAAAAAGATTTTTAATAATGTCGTTGACTGTTATGGTGCGTCAATTAAATTGGATTCGAATGATAACCCACACATCACATGTAGCAACCGTGGATCACCTGATGAATTAAAATATTTTCATTTTGATGGTTATGGATGGCAAAATATTACAGTTCCCGGAATTCTTTCTTATACTACAACTGTTCTAGAATTGGACTTTGAGGGGCAACCGCATATATTTTATTTAGTAAAAAAACCAGATAATACACTTCATTATGTTCATAATACTCGTGATAAATGGGAGGGTACCACAGTTGGACCCGTTAATTCAGTAGTTTTTTCATTCCAGTTAGGGTCAAATGGTTTACCATATTATGTCAATAGGGGCAGGGACAATGAAATTAGATTTGCAAGATTTAATGGCACTAGTTGGTACATTGAGAGAACAGGGCTTCAAGGTTATTTCACTAGTGTTTCATATTTCAAATTAGATTCAAAAGATAATCCACATTTGATCTACACAATAGGTGATGGCAAATATGTCAACATTACATATGTAACGAAACTTAATGAAATAATTCCACCAGTTGCCGATGCAGGAGAAGATATTACCATTAATCGATATGAAACCGTTTTTTTCAATGCATCAAAAAGCTATGATAATGTAGGAATTTCGAATTATTCCTGGTTAATACCAGTAGATAATTCAACATTGAGAACATTTTATGGTGAAAAGGTAACATTTTTATTTAATGACGCTGGTGATCATAATGTTTATTTGAATGTAATTGATTATAGTAACAACTGGGCTGCCGACAATTTAACAATACGAGTCATTGAAGTCCTCACACCTACAGTAGAACTCAATTATCCGCAGAATCAAGCTATCTTACCTGGCCCTGATGTTACATTGTCCTGGAAAGTTGTTGATTTTAGTGCAGAGTCTTATGATGTGTATTTTGGTAATTCGTCAGATCCACCCTTGTATAGACCAAAAATAAATACAACTAATCTTGAGGTTCAAATAATAGACGAAACTGAAGTATATTACTGGAAGGTTCAGGCTCAAGCCAACGGTACACTAGGACCAATCTCACCAGTTTGGAGCTTCAAAGTAGCACATGGGATTCCAGAATTTGACTTAAACATCTCTTCTAAGTATTATGACTGGCAGATCGTGCAAGGGAGTTCGGGCAAGTTTTCTGTAACCGTTGAAAATGAAGGTAGTCTAAGAGATCGGATATCATTAAACATTGAAAGAAGCAATCTTCCTGATTCAATATTTATTGAAATATCAGAGAATGAAATCGATCTGGATCCTAACCAATCAATTGAAATAATTTTTAATATCCAGACGAATGATACGACTCCGGTTGGACTTTACTCTTTTTCAATTACGGCAATTTCCAAAGGTTCTTTGGAATATAGTATGGGTGTTAGAAGATCAATTCAAATAAACTTAACAATAACTACAGGACCACCAAAGGATTTGGATGGTGACAATTTACCGGATTCATGGGAAATTGATTGGTTTGACAACATTGATAAGTATGACGGTGAGGACGACCCTGATGGTGATGGCAAGATAAATTTAGATGAATTTGAGGATGATACAAACCCTTTAAAATTCAATGTTAAAACTGATGATGAATCTAGTTTTCTTATCATAGCAATATTTTTTCTCATTATTACTTTAACAATACTTCTAATATTACTGATTCGGAACCGAAGTAAAAGAAGAGATGGAGAGTATCTATAAATTTTCGATGAGACAGATATAGGCAGCGGCCCATAGCAGGGGAATCCGCGCCTGTTAATGCTGAGTGATCAATTGTGGATGAGCGATGGGTATTTTCCACCCCTGCGCCAGCCCCTTTCCTCGTATGGGTCGGTAGCCCGCCAGGCACAAACGTTTAGAACCAGCGCCAGCGGCTCGACTGAAATAAAAAAATGACATAAATATGTAGAATTCGAGTCCCAATCCCCAATCAAAAACAAGGAATTTAGATCAGATTATTATAAAATGACTTAAATCTTGAATCCATTCCAGAGAAACATCTCCAATGCAATTTTTTACCATTTTCAACGTCTATTATATATTGATAGGAGCATGTTTTTGTTTCATTAATTTGATAATTAATTTCATATTTATAACACAAACGTCCCCATAGTGTTTTATATTCAACAAATTTGATATCTGATGAATTAATTGGTATTGTATGATTTTTACTATATGAACGATGAATATATGCATTATATTCTTCATCATAATATTCAATCGAATAAGGTACTGTAATATTAAATTGATCTTCTTTTAGTTCATTATAAATAATAATTTTTCCATCATCAATGGAAATTTGCTCCTCAATTATATTTTTTGGATCAAACCAATCTCCAAAGTCCATTGTTCTAATTTCTCCGTTTTCTCTATCAACAATTGCGTGAAATCCCGAGCCATTAATGAATTTACCTTTATATATTTGATATAAATTAACCCGCCAACTACTGTTTTTATGCCATGATGAAACTGAAATTGTATAATCATCTCCCAATTCAACATCAAACGTTTTTAGGAATCTTTCAGTAAAGTTTACCACAATATTTTTTGCATAATCGGCATCATAAGATAAATTTTTTTCATTGTATGTGGATTGGGTTAGTCTCATATCTAATAATATTGAATTATTATTTTCCAATTTCTTTGTTTCAATAGAGAAATGATTATCATTGTGCAAATCGAAACTCCAGAGTTTGGTTCCACAGCAATTTTCAATATCTTTTAATTTAATTGGAGATTCATTTAAAGCTATCGCTAAATTTTCAGCAATAATTTCTGGGTCTGATCCATTGTAGATCGAATAACTCTGTTCGAAGATAGTGGAATCATATTTATTATTATCATTATTAATATTTGGAGTGAATAGAATGAAAAATCTAATTGATAATATTAAAAAAATAATTATAATTAAAATGATGATCGCTGATGATTTTTTGTCTCTTATCAAGAGCAACAACCCCAATTACTTGTTCTGTAAATTCTTTCTTTAGTATTTAAGTTTTTATCCCAGGCTCCCCCGCCAGCCCCCCTGCCTCGAATGGCTCGGTGGCCCACCATCTCGGGTCGGGTAGGCACCAATTATCCCATAAAAAAAACATGGATGATTCAATTCGAGTAGATATGCAGTTTATTTCCTATCGTTCGTGAATATTATTCTTTTGAATTAAGAGATGGAACACGGATGACACGGATCGGGCGGATTTACACGGATCTATCTAAGGCTTTTTAACCACGAATACACATAGCTTGATTTTATGATTGATAAATTGAAAAGGTAAAAGGCAAAATGTAAAAGGTAAAAGTCGAAATAAAAACTGGAATTTTCACTTTTAAGATTTTACTTTTAACTTTTCTAATACCTCAATAAATACATTAGCGTGTTAATTCGTGGTTAATATTGGGTAATGGTGCGGACAAGAATCGAAAAATGAAGAAACACTTATAACTTTTACAACTTTGGAAAAGTCGAAGAGTTTTCCAATGTAGAATAATTTTTCTCTAGA
>JAEHCK010000042.1 GCA_020696345.1 Thermoplasmata archaeon
GAATCTGTCCTGGACATTGAACACGGATGATACTGTAGAATACATGATTGAATACAAAAATGAGACAATTGGAACATGGAGATCTCTTGATAACATATCACACCCATCTCATATATATAACCACACCGACCTGAATGACGATGAGGTTTATTATTATCGCATCCAGGCAAAGAATTACTTACCTCAACTCTCAGGTTTTTCGACTCCCGTTAATGGAGTGCCAGAGGACTCTATACCCTCTGCAATACCTACCGGGCTAACTGTTTTCTCGGCCACGAATGATTCGATAACATTGATCTGGGAGCCGAACACAGATGCAGATTTTGAAGGGTACAACATATACCAGAGGAAAGTACCTGACCCGGTCGACTGGGGCGAGTCCTTAAACGATGATGAGATAATAACAAATGAATATTATTTTGACATCGGCTTGGATGAGCAAACCACTTATTATTATGTGCTCACTGCCCTGGACGAGGTGCCTAATGAATCTGGTCACTCGATTATCGTTTTCGGTAACACCACTCTCGGCCCGCACGCACCCGAGATCAATCAATCGGTTAAAGACTTCGAAATTACTGAGGATACATACAACGACACGGCCATTAACCTGTATCGATGGTTCAAGGATATAAATAACGACCCATTGAAATTCCGATCCGAAGGCCAGGAAAACATCAGTGTTACGATATTCCAGGAGAATGGGACAGTAGTTTTGATACCGAAGAAGAATTGGAACGGTAAGGAAACGATTACATTCTATGCGAATGACAGTGTGTACGAGATAGCTGATGATGTTATAATAACGGTCACAGCGGTGAACGATGCGCCGGGGCTAGCAGAGATAATCGCACCAAAGAAGGGGCTTGAAATCGAGAACGGCACTGCAATAAATTTCTCGGCAGTCTGCGATGATCCTGATATTGTCTATGGGGATAAATTAACATATACCTGGTCGTCGAACATAACGGGTAAGTTCGGTGAGGGTGCGAATTTAACAAAGATCTTACTTCCGGCAGGGCAGCATTTGATCACATTAAATATAACGGATATTGCTGGTGAGAGCGCTACAGCAACCATTGATATCTCAATAAAAGCCGATGAAGATAATGGTAACAACGACCATCCGGTGAATGATGATCAGGGAGATTTGGGCATGATTATTGGGGTGGTGATAATAATCGTTATTGCGGTCATTCTAATTTTATTAATATTTTTATTCATCCACAAAAAAAAGCTAAAAGATGCAAATGTGAAACAAAAGAACGAGACTAAAAGTCAACCACAGCTTGGTGCACTGCAACAAATACAGAATCAACCTCAACAATCACAGCCGGGGCAGCAGAAATTTTGTGCCACATGTGGGCAAGGACTGAGATTTATATCACCGAATGATCGCTATTATTGCGATTATTGTAAGAAGTATGAGTGAATTATTCAATCTGGAATAACATATTCTTTCATCTTTAAATACTTTTGAAAGATATCATCTGGTAATTCTTATACATTTATAACAATCACTTCAACCCTAGTTTGCTTATAACTTTCGAATATAATAATATTTACTCACTTTTATCATAAAAATACTTCATGGCTTTTCACACCCTTATAATAAATAGATACACTTTCTAAATCAGTATCTCCTATATATATCTCGAATGTTTCTTTCACTCTTTCTTTTGAATTCACATCACCAGCATTCCAATCAGATTTCCTAGTAACTTCTGTAAGTTGAAAACGGATTTCTATATCTTCACCTTTTGCATTTCTTAATCCAACATTTATTAATTTAACGGTAACCGTTGCTGAGCCCTCCAATAAAAATGACGTTCCATCAACTTCATCGATCTTAAGTTGTGGTTGATCTATATAATTCCAATAGAAGATACTAGGTAAAATTATACAGATTATTATTATAACTGCACCCATTGATCTTATTACCATATTTGGTTTTTTAAAAGGATCAACAACGTTTAGACCTAATTGTGGTCTCAGACTTTCAAAATATTTTTCTGCTTTCCCTAATTTAAATGCTATTCTAATACCAAATATACCTATTAACCCAATAGGAATTAGAAGAATACAACCGATAATTAATAGAACTCCTCCCGATTTAAAATATCCCATTCCAATTAATACTGTCCCCATTAAAGGAACAATTATTGTAAAATAAGCAAAAAAGATACTAATTAATGGTTCAAAATAAAATAGCGTAAATGTAAAGTATGTAATAAAAAAACCAATAACACTAATTATAATACCCCAACAACAAGCAACCCATTTTTTATCCCATTTTCCTAGATTTAAATCAGGAATTTGAGTTTGAATTGTTGTTGATTGTTGAGGAGTATAAGTTGGGTCATATTGACTAATAGTGGGAGTTTTTTGAGAGTATTGTGAAATCATTGACCCACAATGTTGACATTGAGTACGATTCTCAGAAATTAAATTACCACAATTTTGGCAGGTTTGCGTTTTTATTCCCCCTTTTCATATAATTATCTTTTTATTTCAAATAATCATCTTTCTAATTTATAATATTTATGTTATACATAATTTGAAAATTCCCTAGCTTAATAGTCGGATATAAATAGATAAAATTAATTATACCTATTAATATTTCATATAAACTAAAATATAAAAAATAATTAAAACAAAACCACGGGAGGAAATAATATGGCAATTGAGAAAATCTTAATAATCGGTGCAGGCACCATGGGTGCGGGCATTGCACAGTGTGCGGCCCAGAAAGGGTATCAAGTAACGTTGATGGATACAACAGATGATTATGTTCAGAAAGGTATGGATAAGATCAATAAAACTCTACAAAAAGGTATTGAAAAAGGTAAAGTTAGCAAGGAAGATGCTGAGAAGGTCAGATCATTGATCACTACTACAACCGATTATACACAAGCGGCATCCGATGCTGATCTGGTGATAGAGGCGGTCTTCGAAGAGATGGCGATAAAAGAAGAGATATTCAAAAACCTGGATAGATTATGCAAACCTGATGCAATATTAACATCCAACACATCCTCGTTGAGCATAACCGAGCTGGCAAATCTTACAAACCGGCCGGATAAATTTGCAGGTCTTCACTTTTTCAACCCTGCAGCCATTAACAAATTGATCGAAGTAGTTGCTGGAAAGGATACCTCGGATGAAGTCATCAATACCCTGCTAGATCTATCCGCGCGTTTAGGTAAAATTCCATTAAATGTCAAAGATGCACCTGGCTTTGCGGTGAACAGGTATTTTGTACCATTTCTGAACGAGGCGTGTAGAATATACGAGGAAGGTATTGCAAATATTCCCACCATTGACCAGGCCGCAATGGATGGGTTCAAGATAGGCATGGGGCCGTTCAAGTTAATGAATTTCACGGGTGTTCCCATTGCTTATCATGCGGAAACTTCACTATACAACAAGCTTGGTGATGCATACAAGCCTTCGGGAGCACTTAAGAAACAGTTCGAGGCCGGTTCAGAATGGTCTTTGGAGGGTGAAGTACAGCAAGACAAACTCGAGCTTGTGAAACGTAGAATGTTAGGCGGTACTTGGGGTATAGCCGCGGAGTTGGTGAACGATGGTGTTGCGAGCCCCGAAGATGTAGACCGTGGCGCTATGATCGGGCTAAGATGGGCAGCAGGACCGTTCGCCATGATGAATCAACTAGGTACAAAAGAGGCGCTGCAGATATTAGAGGAATACTCGCAAACCACCAATGGCCTTTGGAAAGCTCCGGAAAATATCAAAACATTGGGCAGCGAGAATAAACCATGGTCGATCAAATATGTCAAAACCGTCAAAGAAAACTTTCTTGCGTACATATACATGAACCGACCAGAAGCCATGAATGCTCTGAACTCGAAAGTTCTAAAAGATCTGGAAGAGGCAATTGACGAATTAAACAATGATAATGAGGTCAGAGCGCTAATATTAACCGGGATGGGTAATGCATTTGTCGCAGGCGCAGATATAAAAGAGATGATGGGCCAAACCCTCGATCAATCAAAAGATTATACGAAATTTGGCCAAGATGTTTTTTCAAAGATCGAGAATTCCGGCAAACCCGTGATCGCGGCGGTGAATGGTTTTGCTCTGGGCGGTGGCTGTGAGCTCGCGCTTGCGTGTGATATAATAATTGCATCCGATAAAGCTAAATTCGGTTTACCTGAAGTTAACCTGGGCATTCATCCCGGATTCGGCGGTACTCAAAGATTACCCAGACTCGTTGGAAAAGCAAGAGCAAAAGAAATGATCTTTACTGGAAATATAATTTCGGCAGAAGAAGCATGTAAGATCGGTTTAGCGAACAAGGTGGTCAAACCCGAAGATTTAATTGCGAGAGCCAAGAACATAGCAAAAACCATCGCAGCTAAAGGGCCTATCGCAGTCCAACAGGCAAAAACCGCTATAAATCAAGGTCTGGAGGTCAGCTTGAAAGAGGGCATGGACCTAGAACTAGACTCCATTGGAGTTGCGTTCGATACAGAAGATAAAGTTGAGGGCATGGAAGCATTCATACAAAAGAGAAAACCGGTGTTCAAAGGGAAGTAGTTTAGGGAATGTGTGAGTTTGTGGAGTGTAAGAGTGCGGGAGTTTCCATTCACCTGCTCAGTAGTAATAAATTGCATTCCCCATTCTCGAAGAACTTTTAACACTGCTTATTTTTGACCCCTGAATTGTGACACACGACCCCTAAAATAATTGTTCTTTACCCACTTTTCGTAGGATAATGGGAAAAGGATGAATAGAGATGGAATATAAATCCAAAAAAAAAGAAACCTGATTTTGAGTTTGGATTTATTCTTTATCCACCATTTAAAATGCACAAAAAATAGAGAAGAGGTATTATTGATAATTTCAAATTTAATGAATGGATGAAAGATGAGGACGGTTACTTATGCAACCTTGAGGGATGTGAGTTAATTCATTATCAATACTCTCATCCCACAAGTGGTTTAAATTATTAATTATTTATAACGTCCACATCCCAAATCCCTAATTATTTAATAATCAATGTCTGATCATTTTTTGATATCAACAAGTGCTACTTTCTCAAGCACTAACTCAAACCATCGAGCTTCTGGTACACTTAACAGCTCGTCCTTATTGATCCCATACTGTTCCAGGTATTTCTTATCACCATTTATTACCCGATCATCATGCCTAAAACCGAGTTCGGAAAATAACTGGTCGATCATCTTTTGTATTTTTAAATTGAAATCATTATCACTAATAATTACAATTGCAATTTCCATTGTATCTTCTCGTAATCCCAATTTGGCAATTGCATTTTTTATCTGATACTCCCCGGAGGCATAAAGTAGTATCTCCATGGATAGTGAATCAGAGATCGTCTTACCCAGATCGATCGCACGTTTAGCGTGGTCGATCGCAGTTGTAATATGGTCAGCTCCAAATATGAACCTGGCGTCAAAAAGTTGTATCTCAACATTATTTTGTTCGGCTATTTTCCGAGTACGGTTTATGATCGTCTGAGTATCCAATTTGCGTGTATCAGTACGAACACCAAAGACATTATACATTATTTCATAGAAATATACTTGAATTATTTAAATTCGATGCACGACTCTATGGACTCTCGACTTGTTAGTTGTCAGTTATCAGTTGCTAGGTGCTAGAATAAGGTCATTGGTAATAGGAGATAGGTGATAGGGATATATGGCCTTCGACCTATTACCTATGACCAATAACCTATGACCTAAGTTTTGACTCACACACTCCCCTAACTCTTTAGATTCTCGACCCTTTAGACTCCCGACTCTTTAGACTCCCGACTCTTTAGACTCCCGACTCTTTAGACTCCCGACTCCGATCATTATCCGATCTGCTCTTTTATACTGGCCGCAATGATCGGGCCAATACTCGGTATTCTGGCCAATTGCTTTTCGTTAGCCTTTCTCAATTTTGTCTTATTCGTATATCCATGTTTATACAATGTTCTAGCCCTAACCCGGCCAACACCTCGCAGTGAAACAAGCTCAAGTAACTCCTCGCTAACACCATAGGAAATACGCTGAATTAATTTATTAAGTACAGGTAAATGTTCATGGTTGAATAAACGCGCCAATTCACGCATGGAATATAATAACCATTTGCCCGTCTCCACTTTATTTCTTATATCGCCAGGGCCAATATGATATTTATTTGTTATGAACTCTTCAGAGCGCTCTTCTATCCAGTCATCGATCATACAAGCGGTTTTGATCTGGCTAAGGAAGTCATCATAACCCGCGGGGGAGTCAGACCATGAATGAATAAACTTTTCCGAGTATTCTTCAACCACTTCCTCCACCCAACCATAATCTGCCCGGCGAAGGTAAAAAGTCAACATATCCGGGGCGGCACATATGGCATGTAAATAGGCTAGTATTGGTATTTCCGATCCTCCAGATTTTTCAAGAGCATTTCTAAGGATCACTGCGGTTTCCGGGTCGATATACAAACTCGATGTGCGCCTGCCAAATTCGGTTGGGGTGAATTCATCTGTGCCTTCTTCTAAGATCACTAGATCTTGGTCGCTTAGGAAATTCAGTACTTTTTTGATCTGATTTGATAAAGTATAATATTCACTTTTATATGCATAAAAAGTGTTTCCCATATATTCTTGAAGTTGTTTATCATTACTCACAAAACCACTGGCAATTGCTGCCAAGATATGTGTTCGCAATGCGCGTTCAATGCTTAGTTTTGAATAAATTGGCTCGGATTCATTAAGTATATACCTTTCTCTCAAATCATCCGCGGATATATTGTCCTTCGCGATCAAAACTGCCTCACCAACCGAGTCATATTTTGGTCTCCCGGCTCGACCCATCATTTGCTTTACCTCTAATATGGGTATATGCTTGTTAATGCCCAGGTCGCCATCATATCTCATGACATCACGTATGATCACTCGACGAGCAGGCAGATTGATGCCTGCAGCCAATGTAGGGGTTGCAACAATACATTTGATCAACCCGTTTTTAAAATTTGATTCAACCAGTTTACGTTGTGTGTTGGCCAGTCCTGCATGATGGAAGGCAACGCCTGAAGAGATATTGTTTATTAGTTGACCGGTAGTACTGGTGCTTTCTGTCTCGCCCTTTTTATATTTATCTATGATCCCGTTTAATTTTATTCTCTCATTTGTATCTAATAATTTATCAATAGGTTTTGCCAATCGACGTGACAACGATTCTGTTGAACGTCGTGAGTTAACAAAGATCAATACTTGCCCATCATTTTTAATAGTATCAAGAACGAGTGATGTTATATCATCTGTGACATGTTTAAGTTGGTGTGTTGTATTATCAATAAAATGGATTATGCCGTCATAGCACACTCCCTCTAAAAGTTTCACCGGCCGCCAGCTACTTTGAATATGTTTGGCGTTTAACCATAGTGAGAGATCAATTGAATTTTGAATGGTTGCTGATAATGCTATGATCTGTGCTTGTGGATTAACCTGTTTGAACCTGGCTAATATCAATTCCAAAGTGGGTCCACGATTAGGGTCATTGATCAAATGGATCTCATCCGCTACAATGACCTTGATATTTTCCAACCATGATGCCCGATGACGAAGCAATGAATCTATTTTTTCTGAAGTTGCAATTATGATGTCAAATTCGTTTAGTTTAGGGTCTGGAGAGTCTAAATTACCTATACTGAGTTCAACTCTTAATCCCAGCTTTTCAAATTTCTTTAATTCTTCGAACTTTTCCGTAGCCAGTGCACGCAGAGGTACGATGTATAGTGCCTTTCCACCCGCTAATACCGATCTAAGAATAGAAAGATATGCAATTAAAGATTTACCTGAAGCTGTGGGTATTGCTAATACTAGGTTCTCCCCTGCAAGTGCAAGTGGAATAGCTTCCGCTTGTGGTGGGTAAGAATGGGTGATTCCTTCTTGGTCAAGAATTTCCAAGATTTCATTTGGTATGTCAAATGATGATAGTGGTTTGGATTCATATTTCATGATTAACAAGAAACGATATTTTTTTCGTAAGAATAAACTTTTTGTTGTTTAAACAAAAATTATTAATAATAGCAATGCGATTATTTTGATGACGCCTCTGATAAATAAATAAATAAAGAAAAAAATTGCTTTGTGTAAACGATTTGACTTTATATGGAATGAACTATACTTAGGTTATTTTCTTATATTGATTCGACATATATATATATATTAATGTAATCATCTTAAGAACCTTAATAATGAAATTGGAATCTTAAAATACAAAGAAAGACCTAAACGGTGAGTTTGTATGAAAAATAAATTCGGTACTTTCAAAGAAAATAAGAACTTACTTTTTAAAACAAAAATATGTTTATTAGGTGAAGCATCTGTTGGAAAGACATGTTTGATCTCTAGATTTGTAGAAGATAAATTTGATGATAAATACATTAAGACAATTGGTACAAAAATATCTTTTAAAGAAATAACAAATCTATCTGTTGATAATTACACGGATGAAAAGAAGATCAATATGAATTTTATGGTCTGGGATGTGATTGGACAAAAAGGGTTTGAACCAATAATCTCAAAATATTTTAAAGGTTCTCATGGTGGTTTACTTGTTGTGGATGCATCTAGACCAAAGACAATGGATCATATGAGACACTGGAGAGATTTGTTTTATGAAATTGTAGGTGAAGTACCCATAGTGGTTTTTATCAATAAATCCGATTTGATCGATGTTGAAGATTATCATACGGAAAAAATAGAGAAATTTTGCGAAGAATTCAATTTTCCATATTTATTTACCAGTGCAAAGACGGGTGAAAATGTGGAACTTGGTTTTAAAAAACTTGCTGAAATTGTATTAAGCATTTCACTGAAAACTAAAGTTAAAAAAAGTCTTGTTAATGTAGTGGACGAGTTGATCGTAGATTTTAGCGATGCTCTTGGTGGATTCGACCATGGCATGCCGATTATTAATGAACAATTTAAAAAAGCGAAAGTAGGCATAACGAACCCAACTAAAGAACAGGTATTGTTATTATTGGAAAACCTAGTTAATATTTCTAAGGAATTTCAAGAACCCAAGAAAGTCAAATTCTTAGAAAATAAATATAGAAAGATCCTAAACAGTTTTTGATCTTAATAAAGAAATAAATTGAAAAAAATTGAGAAAAAAAATATTTAAAAGTTCAAAACCTAGGTGCATTCTAATGTCAGAGCTTTTAAAAATTAGAAAAAAGATCATTTTACTTGGCGATTCTCAAGTAGGTAAAACAAGTTTGATCCGAAAGTTTGTGATAGATCTTTTTGATGATAAATATATAGAGACTCTGGGAACAAAGATAACAAATAAGGTGATCACGTTAAACTACCCAGATAAAAACATCGTAGTTGAATTAAAGATGTTGATCTGGGACCTTATGGGCCATGGGGATTATCACTTACTTCATGAATCTGCATTTACAGGTTCAAGTGGTGCCATATTAGTTGGTGACCTAACCCGTGAGGAAACATTAAATAATTTAGACCTTTGGACATCTAATCTTTTCGGAGTTACCGGGCAAATACCGATCATTTTTATCGGAAATAAATCAGACTTAGTTAATGACAACGTTGAAAAACCCAAGGTATTGCAGGAATTGGCAACATCATTTCAAACGATCTTTTTATTATCAAGTGCTAAAACTGGTTTGAATGTTGAATCTGCATTTAGGGTCCTGGGTAAAAATCTAATAGATTCCCATTTTAATGAACAGCAATAATTAATTAAACCTTAATTTTTTCTCTTAATTAAAAATTTAAATATAATCAAACACTTAATCCTATTTAGGTAATTAAATGCCAGGAATAAAAGTTCAAAAGGTAATGACAAGAGAGGTAATTACAGCAGAATCTCAAGATTCTGTTATTGATATTATTAAAAAGTTATCTGAAAATGACATTAGTGGGGTTCCTGTGGTAGATGATGAATATAATGTAATTGGTATAATAAGTGAAAAAGATATACTGCGTGCTTTAAAGACCGAGTCACGTACATTATCTTTGATCTTTCCATCGTCACACGCGCTTGGCATGAGCTTTGAAGAATCAGTAGATCACCGGGAATTGAAAGAAGCTCTAAAAGAGATCAAAAAGATGAAAATAAAAGATATCATGAATAAGGATGTAATTGCCATAGATCCTAGTATGACCCTTGCAGAAGGAGCTAATATTATGATAAAACATAATATCAATCGTATCCCCGTGGTAAAAAAAGAAAAATTAATAGGAATAGTAACACGCGGTGATATCATAAAGGGTATCTCGAAATTAAAATAAAATGAAAATTATGAAATGACATTTTCCGGCCTACTTAACCTTACACATTGCCCTACTATCGCATATCAATTAACCTGCCTTAGGGGGCATAGTGTAGTGCTTAAGTCTTAACTGCATTTAAATCTCACAATTAATATATTTATGTCAAGATTATTCTCTTCTATACTTTTTATCAGTGACTTAAACCTGAACATTTGCAAGCTAAACCCGCTTGGGCTATGTGGGTTAGCAGTTATAGGGTTTGGCGTGATTATTATATTTTCATCAATTTCCGACAATATTTCTCCAAGTAACTTTTTAGTTAGAATGGCAATTTAAGTAGATACCTTAAACAGACATGTTAGGCACGTTAACCACTTGAGGGCCTATATTGTAGGGCTTAAGTGCGCCGCAAAACATATTAATTTTTTAATCAAATATTAAAAAAACAAGAAAACATACACTTTTACCTGAAAATCCCCCCCCCTCCCCCCTCCATTTCCCTCATTTTTAGGGTTTTTCAATAAATCCGTCTGTTTTTTCTCATGACTTAATGCATGACCTTAAGCCACTAACTGGGGTGACTACATAGGCTTCACCACGATGTCGGGTGGGCTTAAGTGATCGCACTAACTTGTAAAATATTGTTCATAATTTAGTCAACTTCGGTAAACCGAATATCAATAGATCAAAGAGATATTACTATTATTAATGATTTATTTGTGTAGATGTGTTGAATTAGGGGTCGGGGAAAACAGCAGATTTGATGCAGGGGACATTTGTAATTGTAAATTTGAAAGTGCAAAAGTAAATCCAAAATCGTCAAGGTATATATCTTACCAATCTAATTTGGATAAACAACTAAATTAATGGATTGTTACTTGTTAATCATAAGTAATTCTTTAAATAATAAATGCTATTCCCCATTTGATGAATTTTGCACTGAACGAAACACAGAGAATAATGAAGAACATGGTAGAGGAGTTTGCTAAAAAGGAAATCGAACCAACTGTGGAAACACGTGATTCAGAGTCGATCTTTTCACGCGAGATCTTTGATAAACTTGGCACACAGATGCTGACCGGCATGTTGATACCACAAGAATTTGGCGGCTCGGGCCTGGATACTGTGTCATATTCCATAATAATCGAGACCCTAGCTAAGGTCTGCGCATCAACGGCGATCACTTTAGAGGTACATTCCACACTTGGGACATATCCAGTTAACAAATTTGGCACTGATGAACAAAAACAGAAGTTCGTAAAACCGTTAGCAGCCGGCACAAAACTCGGGTGCTTTGCAGTAACAGAGGCAAATGCGGGTTCCGACATCAGTGCGATCGAGACCACGGCCGCACATGAGGGAAATGATTATGTAATAACTGGTAAAAAGATGTTTGTGATCAACGGTGGAGAATCAGATATTATCACGGTTGCCGCAAGTACTGATAAAGAGAAAGGCCTGAACGGGATCTCATTATTCATCATAGAAAAAGATACACCCGGTTTCTCCGTAGGTGTCCGCGAGGAGACCATGGGTATCAGGTCTGCAAATATTGCAGAACTTATTTTTGAAGATTGCAGAATACCAAAAGAGAACCTGCTTGGTTCCGAAGGTCAAGGGTACACGATCATCCAGGATGCATGGAACCTGAACAGGATAGGCATAGGTGCACAAGCGGTAGGCATAACACAAGCAGCGTTGGACGCATCGATCGAATATGCAAAAACGCGGGTACAGTTCGACCAGACCATTTCAAATTTCCAGGCCATACAATGGATGTTGGCAAACATAGCGATAAATCTCGAAGCATCGCGGCTATTGGTACACAGTGCAGCTTCCAAGAGGGATTTGAACGAAAACTTCTCGCTAGCAGCTTCGATCGCTAAGATATTTGCCTCGGAATCCGCCATGGAAACCGCGATCAAGGCTATACAGGTACACGGAGGCATAGGTTATACCACCGAATATCCCATCGAGCGTTATTTCCGTGATGCAAAAGCAACAGAGATCTACGGCGGTACTTCAGAGATACAGCGGTCGTTTATATCTAAAAAGATCCTTGCATAATATAATATTCCACTTTTTCTGATGTGACTGCACCAACACTTCGAAAGAATTTGCCTTTTATTCTAACAATCCGATTATTTGTATTTTTCTAGGTATGGCGTTGCCAACAATTTTGCCATTTTAGAGAATGCCAGATCGACGTTCTGACCGCTCTTTGCACTGGTGAATAAAAATTTTGAATTGTTCTTGTTAGCAACATTTTCAAGCTCTTTGGTGGATACCTTTGCGATAGGTTGAAGGTCTATCTTATTTCCTAAAAAAATCATTGGCATGTCACCTGCAATCTCCTTGAAAGAACGGACCCAGTCAGTTATATTCTGAAATGTGTTCGGGCGAGTAATATCACATACAACGATCCCGCCCTGGGCATTTTCAAAGTATTTCTTTTGTGCTGAAAAACTATTGAAAGATTTAATGTTTTTCTCTAAACCGCTCATATCACCAGAGATATCCCAGATTATAAGTGCAATATTGATGAAAGTGTTATCTTTTGGTCTTCGGAATCTGACAGCTTTTTTTGTTACATTTGTACCGAATGTGGAAATATATTTTTCTTCAAAAATATCTAACACATACTTCCGTATCAAGGAGGTCTTACCCACTGCATTATCTCCTAATAAGCAGATCTTACCTTTGATATTGATTTCGTTCTCTTTTATCATATCACTCCCGAGATAGGTCTCAATAATCAAATGTAAAATTGAACATATATCCTTATCAATCCTCTCCGTATATCATTATATTACTAAAGGTATAAATTTATTTCGACGTAAATTTTAAAAAAAATGCTTCGCAAAAAGAATAAAGATTGATACATTTTTTTTAAAGTTAAATTTGAAAAGTTAAATCTTAAAAGTTAAAAGTATACTTTTTCATTTTACCTTTTGACTTTTAGCTAGGTAAGAATTCTTTACTTAGTGTTATTTAATATAAGAATTCTTAGCTCGAGATAATTTTCGCCAGAAAATTAATGAAGCTTTGAAAAAGTCGAAGAGTTTTTCAATGCCGAATAATTTGTGCCAACAAATTGTTCTAGTTTAACTTTTCCTTTTGGTTTCCAATAGACGTTAATAAAAAAATTATTCAATAATATTTCTTCTTGATCTTTTCAATCGTTGAATTATCTGGCTTGTAAGGAATTTTAACTTGTTTTTTTCGTTTCTCAGTTGTAGGCTTCGAGATGATCAGTTCTCTGTCGAGAGGCATGTCATCAAGCTTTTTCGCATACGCATAGGCCATCAATTTTTCCAGATTGACCGTATCTTCAATATTATACGCCAGTAATGTATCCAGCGCCTTTTTGTTGCCACCCTGGTAATCACGCCAGAGTAACACGGCAAAGTATCCGTCGACACCGTCCAGGTCACCACGGGTTAGCCCCAACTGGTGTTCACAGCTTTTAAGACCGCCTGAGATGCCAATGCTCTTTAGTATGAACCGCAGGTCCAGGTGTGCTTGGCTCAAATGAATACCGAATTCGCGCTCGATAAACGGCACATCAAAACATTTTCCATTATAGGTTATCAATAATTTGTATCTCTTTATATCTTTCTTGAACTGGTCAAGGTTTTTTCCGTGAACATAGCAGTGGATGTTCTTTCCATCGAACAGTGATATCGTGGTTATATGATCGTTTGGAGATCCAAGACCAGTTGTTTCGATATCAAGATATGCACATTCATCCCTGAACTCCGGGAAAACGCGCCAGTGCTGATCTGGTCGCAAACGGTCCACGAAAAAACGTACATCATGCCGCCGAAGTTTATGCTCGGAGAGGCTTAACAGGTGTTTGATATGTTGGAGTTGTCCGGCATACTCGTTCTTGTCATCTATGACGTCACGCCAGTTGGTAACGCCTTTTTGCCATAAACGCCGCTCGGTCACAAGACCGATGTGTGGTAAATGGATGAATGTATTGCGTAACATGGAATACCTCTATGTGGTGTAATGTATAAATGGTAATCTCATAATAATTAAATAATAGTTTGTAGCATGGAGTTTGGAGATAATAATAAGCTTATTAATTGATACAACGGGAATGGAATATATATAACTGAGTAGGGAATGGGGAATCCGATTTATTTCCAGATTTATTCTGGAATTTCCATTCTAAAAATAATAATAGAATCGTCTTTCTGTCTCTTCCTAATGGTAATTTCATTATCCGTAACAAGATCAATATTGCCATCATCATTATAATCTTTAAATACCCAAATTATATCGCCATTATTCACTTTATTATCACTTTGTACATCTAAATATGCAAAGAAGCACCCTGCCCAGACTTCGGGTTTTGCAACAGAATCGGTATCTAAAATTTCTCCATCACCAAATGTTGCATTTTCATATCCGAAACCCCCAAATTGATATGGAATAGGATAAACTGTTAATCCATCTGAAGTTCTTAAAATAGGATTTGCTCTATCTATTCCAAGTTCATATCTTGAGATAGATCCCATCTGTGGAGCTATAGTGAAATAAGCATCATCCAAGTTAAATGTCCCACCCGTTACTTTTACAATTCTTACTTCCCAATAAGTTGAATGATTGGTAAAATCCAAAGAGATTGTAAGAGATTTTTCACTATTATCCGATTTTTTTGAATCAAATTCGATCCAACCTAATATCATTATATTAATGAGAATTATTACAACCACAATTCCCATCAAAATTACCTTATAATTTTTCTTTCCGGATGAAGTCATTGATCCATCACTTGCCCCTGATAAATTTATTATTTGAAAACATCACTATTATCAACATCGTATATTAAATATTTTTCTTAATTTACTGCACTTTTGCGTTTTGATTGGATTGTCGGCTGGTCAGTTAGTCGGCTAGTCAGTTAGTCACCTGGTTGACTAGTAGACTGATAGACCGGCAGACTGGTGGACTACATCCCAACACCCATAATTCCATCACCATTAGCTCAATATTTGAAAACGCAAAACTTCAATTAATTTATTAATAATTTTATGGTTCCTCTCGAGAATTTGTACCGATTCCGTATGACTGTTTCGGTTTCGTCTATTATTTTTCCAAAAAATATAATTTTATTTCATACACCCGTAACTTATGCATTAAAGAATTTTGTAAATAGCTGCAGGATCTGTTTCTCAACCACCTTTCCTTTTTCCCAAACCACATTCTCATTAATATCTAAATTCAATAGCATATTCTCGAACTCTGCCAGCTCGTCAATGAACATCTTGAGCTCACGCTCCTCGATCTTTGTCAAAATTCTTGGATATTTAATTTTGCTCGAGATGATCATTACCGTAATAAATAATCTGTAGATATCAATACGATTCATGAGTATCATTCGCGTGCGGTACGAATTGCCGCCCAAAAACTCCAGTTTATCGGGCTTCAATTTATCGAGCATGGTTGGTTTATCCTTAGACCCTTCTGCTTTGGCTTTTGGCTCACCCTTTTTACTTTTTGTCGATCTTATTGACACTTCCTCGCATAGATCTGTAAAACCAGTTCTCAACTGCGTAGAACTCAACATGTTCCTGATCATATCCAGCTGTTGCATGAATTCGGAGCGGCGTATTGAAACCTCACGAAGCTCGCGGTCCTTCTCTTCGAGTGCGCACTCCAACTTGGTCATACGTTTTTCAAGAGCGTTTATATTGTTCTGGAGGCTGTTGTTTTTCGTTTTACAACTTTCTTGAGAAATTTTCTTTGCTGACTTTTTGGTTATATTGCCACGCTCCGGAGTGAACTGTTAATGTTTTATTTGTAAATTAATGTTTATGCCTAATCTTCGATTTTTGAATGATCGAAAAATGGATTTATATTTTTTAATATTTATTGTTTATTGATGATAGGGGAACCGAAAGTGCAAAACCGGCTTCTAGTTTATGCATGGGATTTGGAAAATATGATATAGAGATAATGCATTAATCTATATTACTATAAAAGGTGTGCTGAATGGATAAGTTGAAGATATATCTTGATACCTCGGTATTCAGTGCTTATTACGATGATCGGGTCATGATAAGACAGGAGCAGACCAAACAATTCTGGCCAAAACTTAATGATTATGATAAATATATTTCTGATATTGTATTTGAAGAATTGAACGCAGTAACTGATGATGGGCTCAGGAATAAATTGATCGAACTAACAAACGATTTTGGCACTTTAAAAATTGATGCCGAAGTTGAAGCATTGACCGATCAATACATAAAAAAGGGAATTTTTCCAGAAAAATATCGCGATGATGCTCTTCATCTGGCAGTAGCAACAGTTAATGGTATCGACATATTACTAAGCTGGAATTTTGAACATCTTGTTAAACGTAAAACGCGGTTGGAAGCTAATTTAGCGAATAGTTTAAATGGGTATAAATCAATTGATATTATAGTACCACCAGAATTATAAAGGTGAAATAAAAATGATGTATGATATTGAAGCAGCTTTTAAGAAATCTGGTCTCACAGTGGAGGAGTTTGAAAGAATAAAATCAGAGGTCAGAGCTGATTTTCCAAATGACGATATGATGTTCGAATTACACATAATTAGAATCTTAAATGCAATTAAAAAAGGATACTGGCGAGTGGAAAATAGTTAGAATAATTTTTTAGCAGGATTCTAAAAGAACCTGGGCGTATAGTTTCGCTGAAGAATTTTCTTAGTCATTGGAATTTGGAATTTATTTGTAACTTGGAGCTTGGAACTTCCGCCTCCCGCGGTTGGGTGGGAGTTTCATATCGTAGAGCGTGTGGGATTTGAGGTTATATGTATTTTCCACAATTATTGCAGTACCATTTTTTGTATTGTGGATTAAATTGTAATGGTGTAAAACAATTTGGACAATAATTTAATTTTTGATTAGAAGGGCCAATTAGAGGAGCTATTTGGTCTTGCTCAGCTGCTTTTACTTGTAGTATTGCTAAAATCAACACTACCACACCGATAACAGAAAAACAGCAAGCATATGCCTGAATGTTATCTAAATGGATATTCAAATCAAAAAACCCGGATATAAAGCCTAAAGTAAATAAACTAATGATCCCCAGGACTCCCCCAATAAAGACAGCTCCAATAATAAACTTGGGTGTGATTTCTGCCATATAAATACCATTAAGGAAGTTATATTAATTTTAATATCTCAAAATTAAGAATGATAAAATTATACTTAAAATTATGGTGGATAATATCTCTAATTTCCTATATTGTATTTATGAGCTATTGTTGTTATATAATAACATGGGAGGATGGCGGGATTTGGGGTTTTCTTGGGTTTTGGTGTTTGGAGCTTGTTTGGAACTTGGAGCTTGGAACATCCACCGTGGGTGGTGCGTGGTAATTCAAGGCTCCAAGAATAGAACACGGATGACACGGATTATGCAGATTTACACGGATCGATCTGATGGTTTGGAACCACGAATACACACGAATTGGCACGAATGATATAAAAACATTCGTGAAGATTCGTGTTAATTCGTGGTTTATATTGGGGGATGGTGGGGATAAGAATTGAAAAATGAAGAATTTTCCAATAAGCCACCTCGACTACGATTCAGCATCAATCCAGCCCGACTTCGATTTAACATCAATTATTTATTTTTACCTAAATTATTCTTACATCCTCGATAACCATACTCGGTATCCGCTGAGCGATCGGTGTTAACCCGCCGCCCACATCTTTGAAGTCGTTACCCAGGGCTATTATATGCTTCATCAATTCCGGCATATTACCCGAGATCATCACCTGTTGGCCTGCCCGGGCAACATCACCGCCTGAGATCTTAAAAAGTGTTGGCGAGTTCACCGAGAAATCACCGGAGGCGGGGTTTGAAGTATGTGCGCCAAGTAGATCACATATCATCAAACCATTTTCCAGCTCGGCCATGACCGTATTCGGTGATCTCGGTTTTGCCCCATGCCTGCCTTCCACCGTGATGTTCAATGCTTTTGTCTTCGGCACGGTCTTGTAACTTCTACCACTCCCCAGGCTCTCCGCACGTACTGCATTACCCGTACTGGTTTGATCAAACTCAAGAGCCGATTGTCGATCGAACAAAAACGTTTTAAGAATTCCATTTTCGATCAGAACTGTGCGTTTGGATGGTGTGCCCTCGTCATCAATTGGTGCGGTATTAATACCGTTCTCCATGGTGCCATCGTCTATTAACGAGATATCCGGGTTTGCGACATTTTCGCCCAACTTGTTCGAATATACACTTTCACCTTTCAACGCAGGCTCACCATACAGCGCGGGAATTACCGTGAACTCCAGCAGCTGTGCCATCGCATGTGGCATAAGCATAATATCGTATTTACCCGGTTCTATTTTCTGCGGGTTCTGGCCCTTTATCGCAAGATCGGCGGCGGTTTTACCTACCTTGGTTAGATCCAGATCGTTCTTTCTTGAAGATTCGTATTCAAACCCGGTGGAGATCGATTTGTCTTTGATCAATGTGGCAACTCCGCATTGTATTTCTGTCACACTGTACTCCTGCTCCACACCAAAGGACGTCGCCAACCCAACCGTACCTCCACCAAAACCAACACCACCGCCCGTTACGATCACACGTGGATCCTCTTCTAAACCCGAGTCGATCAACTGTTTTGTCAGCTCCAGACCTTCATCGATCGTAAGTTCTAGTATCGAGGGATCAAATATCGAATTAATCTTTGAATAGTTGCTTTTATCTACGAAGGAGAATTCGGTCTGCTTGGCCAACTTTGTGAAATTAAGTGCGTTTTTCACCGCGTTCTTTGCCCCATCCAGGTTTGTACAGTAGCCAAATCCCAACCGTTTATCCTTGATCACACGTATGCCCATGCCAAACTCGGTCCCGCTGCTTGCAAATGTTACGACATTGTTCTCGATCGAAAAGCCGGTATCTGTGCCCTTGATCATGAACACCTCAACTTCTGCAGCGCCGGAGCCCTCCGCCAGCTTAATTACCTTATGTGCCAGGTCCAGGTCGATCAGGATCTCCTCGGCCTTGGGTGCCAGGTCTTTGGGGTCAACAATAGTATTTGTATTAGGATCGACCTTGATCATTGTTTTTCCAGCTTCAGTCACATCCGCTTTATTGTTCATTCCGAACCCCCCACAGTTACAGAACTTATACGTATATACGGTCCACCGTCCCCAACCGGAACAAATTGACCCTTACCGCAGAACCCGGGCTCGCCAAATTCGCGTTGTTTTGTTAATGCATTGATATTCTTCATGATCTCCAAGGTAGAGCCCGATAATGATACATCCTTTAACGGTTCGGTGATCTCTCCGTCCTCGATCAAAAATGCCTCTTGTGCATTGAACTGGAAAGTGCCTTTTGCAGTATCCACCTCACCACCGTGCGAGCCTTTTGCATAGATACCGCGATTGATATCTTCTATGAGCTCCTCAAAAGTATGGTCACCAGGCTCGATCATGGTGTTGCTCATCCTTACCAGCGGTCTTACCTGGTACGACTCTGCGCGTGCGCCGCCGTTTGGCTCGATATCCAGCTTGAAAGCGGTCTCACGATTATTAATGAAATTCTTTAACACACCGTTTTGGATGATCACCTTTCGCGAACCGGAAACGCCCTCGTCATCCACCGGGAACGAGCCGAACCCACCTGGGATGGTAGAATCATCCACGATACTGACGATCTCGGCCGCGATCATCTCACCGATCTTATCCTCCATGATTGACTCATGACTAACCACATGGTCGGCTTCCACACCATGGCCAAGCGCTTCATGGGCAAATACACCCGCCAGGCTCGGGTCGGCTACAAGCGGCATGTGACCGCTTGGTGGTGATCTGGCAGATAAAATACGGTTCAGTGCCTCGGCCGCATACTCGCCTTTTTCAATTGGATCCACCTGCGAGAAGATCTCATAGCCAAACGTGCCGCCGACACGGGTCCGATATCCCATGATATTACTATCCTTTCGTGCGACCAGATTTGCCTGTGCAACCGTGCGTGTCACTTGTGTTCGGACATCCAAACCCTCGGTATTTTGAATATGTACCTTGATCAGACCGTCCGAATAACCGGTTGTTACCGTTAAAATATTATCAAAGTCATGTATTCTCTTATTCAGGTCAGATATGAGCTCGAACTTATCCTCGATCGCCACATCAGCCGGGTTGCGTTTCGGCTTCCATTCTATACTGGTCTGCAAGATCTTGGTGGGTTTTAGTTCAATTTTTTCTTTTATCTGGTGACTATTGGCTTTTGCTAACAATACCGCAGTCTCCAGTGTTTTATTCAACTGCCTGTTATCCTGCTCACTAAGGTTGCTGGTTGCCGAGAAACCCCAGGCACCATCAAACAATACTCGAATGCTCAATCCCTTTTCATCGCCCGTAATGGTTTTTTTCAACTCGCCATCCTTGAGCTCCATTGACAGACCAGACGTATTCACCGTGCGTATCTCGGCATATTGCACGCCCAAACTTTCAGCCTTTTTTAACAACTTATCGTTCAAAATATCACGCTCAATTACTATAATGTATTATGCTTTATCTTATTATAAATCGTGAGAAGAACTAAATAATTGACTTTCAACCGGCACGGCAGTACCACGGAGATCCTAAATACGAATATCTAATTTCTAAACAAATCTTAAATCCCAGAATATAATTTTCCAAACATTCCTTTTGTTTATATTATCTATTTGGTATCCAATACCGTTCCGCATTCAAAGCAATAACTGGTATCCGATGGCAACCCAGCTCCGCATTTAGGGCATTTTCTCTCCTGGAGTTTGGCCCTGCTCAGGATCTCCGCAGGAGTGAGCCCATGCCCATTTTGGGATGATGGCGGTTTTTGGGTTATACCTGTAGTAGATGTTGTTGTTTGAGTTGTTGAAGCCGAACTGGTGGTGGTCTGATGTGGATGTGTGAGTGCGGTCTTAGCAGCATTTATGCCCACGGCGAGTGATCGTGCCGTCTCAGGTTCGGTTAACTTTTTATCGACCTTGTAATTTTTAGATTCTTCGAACAATAATGTACCGCCTACACCAAGTTCATCCGCATCTTCGACCTCCAAATATTCATCAGACTTTTTAGCGCCATCATCTGCCCCGGTATCCTTGTAGCGTATGATCCAGGCGATCAATAATAGCACTATCAAGATAGTAACAATGAGCCCAAGTGCGATCCAGATGGTCATTAGATCTTCTGCCTTGGTCCCGTCTGAGTCGGGAGTATCCGAATCCGGCGTTTTGAACGGATTGGTCCAGTCGTTATTACCAGGCAGTCCATCAAGACCCAAATATTCTTCATAATTCGTTTTGCCATCGGTGTCAGGGTCGGAATCACGGTCGTTTGGGTCCAACGGGTTCAATGAATATATGCGTTCGAACTTATCAACCATTCCGTCCCCATCGGTGTCAGGGTCCAATGGGTTGGTAGAATTGTAACCCTTGTTATATTCTTCAAGATTTGTCAGCCCATCACCGTCCGGGTCGTCCCAGCTATCGGACGAATTGGCATCAAGACCGTATTTCCACTCCCAGACATCCGGGATATGATCGTTGTCGAAGTCTTCGGGGCGCGGCACGGTGGTGAATGTCCAGGAACCGTTCAATAAGCTGTTTCCGGCCAGGTCCTTACCGGTGATCATGACCGTATATGTACGGCCATAGGTAAGATTGATAAATGGTGTGAGTGTCAAATAACCACCGGGTTTGTAATCCGGGCCGGGAATTTGTATAACGCCTTCAATATTGGATTCTAGCGCTACCTTCAGAGAACTTACATTCAATGGTTCATTGAATTTGGCCCTGAGGGTTAGGTTTACCGACTGGTTGACTGCATTCATTTCCGGAAACTTAAATGTGATGTATGGATTCTCAATGTCCATTTGTGTCACATTCACCCACATATCATCAATATTCCAGTTACCGACCTGATCGGTGACATTCAACCGAACCTGAAATTCGCCAGGCTGTTTGAACTCGAATTTTGGTGAAACACCATATAAATAAATAACCTGATAAAAATAGTCGAAATTCCAGGTATAATTAATGATAACACCAATGTTATCGTTGGAGTTCGAGCCGTCGAACATAACAGTTACCGGTTCTTTACCAAGTTCGATCTTGATATTCTCACCGGCTTCAGCAGCAGGGGCGGCTATGTCCAGAGTAATGATCTGGTATGGTGCGAACAAGCTGGGGTTATCGGAATCGTCAACTGCACGTGCGGTAATGTTGTTTTTGCCATTTTCTAATGTGATCTCCACACGGAAAATGCCGTTAAATTCCGTACTAGAATAATTCTCGGCGGCGGGCTGCGAGAAATCGTTGTTCAGGAATACCTCGATCAATACCCCGGGCTCATATGAAAAACCTGTTATCGTCAGTTTTGGCTCACTGACAAATTCGGGCAGGTCCCGTAATTTCGGTATTGGTGGTGGTGATACATCGAGTGTGGTAGCGTGAACTATATTTGAATCACCCGAATCCTTACCAACAATGCTTTCGGCTCTGATCTTGAAATAATATGTGGTCTCATTGACCAAATTTTGTACATGGTATTTCTTACTGGATTTAGATGTAACCTGGGCAATCGGAACCGTTCCAAACTGCGTGGCCGAATCGGTCTCGTTAACGAATATCGAATACCATCGTATATTTTTTTCAGAATTGGGCAACCAGGATAAGTTAATACTGTGCCCGGCAATAGAGTCGATCTGCAGGTTCCGTGGCGGTGCAGGTGTGGTAAGGTTATTTTTATACATGTCGGATATTACAGAGCCGATCGTGTTCACTGCCAAGTTCAGCGACTCGCCGCAGCGATCTTTGAATTCTGGGTCGGCCCAATCATAATTTACGTCCATCCATGTGCAGTTCCGGTACCCATCCGGGTTAAATGTTGTGTTATACGCAACCACGAATGCAGCCTCGTCCGGGTCGGCGATACCCAGACTGCTGATAAAACCGAGGTAACTATTGAATTCAGAATCATAAGATGCCATCTTCGAATTTACAAAGTCCATATAGTTTGTATAATTGTTCGGTGCGCCCCAGTAGGTTGCGTTCATAACATTTCCGAAGACTGCAACATCTGCAATGTAATGTGTCATGGCGCCCAGGTGAAGAGTGCCATTATAGATATCGCCGTTCTCCAGGTAATCCACCGCAAGATCATATTCCTCTTTGGCGCGCAATGCAGCGCTGGCGTTTTTAAGGTCTCCGGTCTCGTTGTAAAATATATGATGCAAATACGAGTCCTCGAAACCACCCTGTGCAATGGGTTTATCGGGTAATTCGGTACCGTATAGATATGTAGCTAGATTGTCCAATAAATATTCCTTTTCATCGGTTATCATCCAATCCAGTGCATGTTGTGCGATCCAATCATGGGTGCCATAATTCAAGTATTCAGGGCTGGCACTGAACTCTGTGCCGGTGCCAGTGTCGGTCTGCCCGTTCTTCCAAGCTGGAATTGCTGGGATGAACGTGATCAAAGGTGTGAGGATGAAAAGTAATATTATAAAAATGGCCGTCAGGCGTGATTTCAAATCTCGGAAAATATAACCACCTCGATATCTATATTATAATTGCATTTATAAAATTTAAGGTTCAAAATTCTAAATAAGGATCGGGGATAAAGGTTTCAGAGTGAGGGAGTTGAACGTAACGCTTGATTATTAGGATGTTCTATAGTTTGAAGGTTTATTGATTTGTTGTTCTATTTTTCGATTAATTATTAGAATGTTCTATATTTCAATTTATTATTAGGATGTATGATTTATTTACGTTAATTCATTTGTGCATCTTGACATCCCAGCGACATTTAGAACATCCTAACATCTCTACGACATATAGAACATCCCGACATCTCAGCGATATATAGAACATCCTGACATCTCAACGATATATCCAACATCCCCGCCTATTTTCACCATACCTGTATATTACGCCTTTCAAATATCCTATGTAGTTCGGCCTCTTTGGATTTGAAATAATCCTCGTCAAGTGCATAACCAAAACCGTTATGTTGGTAAAATTCCTTCAATTCAGGCGAGATATAATTCATTTTATCAATAATTGCATAGTCGATATGTTCATATATATTTTCAATCAATGTATCTGGGTTCATTGGTAAGATCGGGCCGATATGAGCGTATGTACGTACTTTTCTACGGTGGATATTATGCAGTGTGGCTATCCTATCTTCGATACTGGCCGAGTTCGGCTCTATGAGCTGGCGAATATTATCGTCGTCTGTGGTAATACTAATTCCAACATCTACTTTATTGAACCGTGTAAATAGGTCAAGATCACGCATCACCAAGCTGGATTTCGTTAATATCACCACATTAAACTGGTGTTTAAGCAATACCTCCAGGCAACTCCGTGTTATTCTATAATTATATTCCAGTGGCTGATACGGATCGGTCAGGGCGCTTAATAATACCACGCCACGTTTTAGATTCTTTATATCTTTCGCCAAAACCTCTGCTGCATTTATCTTTGGGTCAACGAAATCGCCCCAGAGGTCGGAACCATGATCAGGGTCCTTTAAAAATTGTTCACGAAAAACATAACAATATTTGCACGCATGCTCACAACCGATATATGGGTCCAAATTATATTTTATCCCCGGAGCTGTAATATCCGAGTAATTTGATCTTTGAACATCTTCCAGGACGGTTTTGACCTGCAACTCTTCTATTTTGAAAAAATCACTCTCCGTATAATTTTCTATATTTATTTATACTTTTCAAAAGCCCCAATCGAATATAGTATCTTCGAAACCAATGTTCATGGCATCTTCATGGGTCTTGTAATTATATTTCTCGTAATATTCATTATTGTCGGTATTAAACTCAATCTCGAGGTCGATATAGAAAGTTTCATAACAGTTTCCATTGGTAATAAGCTTTATCTCGTGACTCTCACCTGGTGATACTAATGATCGTTCAAATGTTTCATTTTTCAATAATACTTTATTTGAATCGAAAATGGCTACTTTCATCTTAAAATCATTAACATCCACGGTTCCGGAGTTGATGAATTTGGAATTTAAATTAACGAGTCCACCTGAGCCGCCACCACCGGTGGCCTCATGATAAACTGTTTTCAGATCGATGGTGACCCGTGGTATCACATACAAATAAGACACTTGGGCAACCACCAAGATAAGCAAGATCAAGACAATTGAGACAATAACCGCTTTTTTTCCTTTCACGGTCACTTCTTTTGGCCTCTCCTTATCATCATGCCATTTACGTTCCATTTACATATATCCTTCTATTTACGTCCATCTATCTATATTCGTCAAATATTGTTCAACCATGTAATGATCAAAGAAACCAATATGGCGGGCATTACAATATGGTTCTGCGACCTTTTTAGATCGGAGTTTATGGTATTGACAAATTCCGATGTTGCAACTGGCACTCTTAGACCACCTGCATTTTCATAGACCATATCAATAAACACTACCTTGGCCCGCATACTCTGGCCAAATAGCTTGATCGTATGCTCCAGTGTAATTTCTATTTTACCTTCTGAGTCTTTACCCAGATCAAAATATGGGAATACACCAAATAATAGATTGACCTTGAACTCCAGGGACCGCAGCGACTCCGCCTCGAGTAAAATTGAATTTATTTTATAATTATCTAAGATCGGGAGGTCAGTTATCTTTAACCGGATATAATCCAAACCCTTACTTTCAATTCTATATGAATCACCCTTAAACCGCCCGTGTAGATCCTGGACATTTTCAAGAAATAGGTTATTATTTCCACGCTGACCAACCGCAGCGCCGTCAATAAAGAGTTTAAAATCCAAGGTGTTGGTATTATTTGTATGCACGTTTATTGTTGGTAACCCTTGTAGTGGTAATGGTTCATCCATATCAAAAGCATTGTTCGAAACCAGGCTGATCGCAAAGTTTTTCGGCAGGTCATGGAGGATCATGTTCACATGATGCCATGAATCTGTCAATCTCTTCGATAATTTTGAATAGATAAATTCAACCTCTTCACTCGCTTGATAATTCAAGACCATATCTCTGCTAATTGAAAAATCCAACTCCAACTTCGATGGCATGTCTGAGATCAAAAACTCACGAATGGATTGTATAGGTTCATAAGTATGCATATTGATGTATAATGACCCGAGTTCACGAGTGCAGACATCCGAGCCCGAATCCGTTATCGAGATGAGAACGTTGCCCCACATTTCACCGCCTATCTCTAAGTTCGCCACCAGATCCACCGAGGTATGGAAATCTATATCGGAGGGTATGTTTTGATAAAATACATTTACATCTCTATCCTGGATCCCATGTATATCCAGAAGCAACCAATTATATCTTGGATTGTACTCCCAAAAGCTTATGTCGACCTGAGTTCTATTCGCAGCGATATGAGTGGATAATGATGCCTTGCTGGGCATACCCTGGAGGTATAAATGACCGCGCAGTATCTCTTTTTGTTCATGGACATCCTTGTGCATTATTATCCCATGTGTCCAACCGATCGAATTACCAAGTACATTATTAGTTGCTGTGGCATATATATCATCAGAGTCTGATACGGGTATACCACCGCGCTCGATCTCGGCAATAATATCCAAAGAAGAACCGTAACTCTCCAGCTCATAAGATATTGAAAAATTAAAACCAATATTTCCTATGCTTTCGATCAGTGTCTGGCTCATGTTACTCATTAGGTCTATCAGGTCATTACCTATTCTTCCCAGTGTAAATACGAATTGTGAAAAATCTATGCCGCCCGTGATATTTCTGAAGTCCGGCAAACCAATATTTGTTTGTTTTACCACGCCAGGCAGCTGAAACCGTAATCGACTGGGTAACGGATCCAGGATCACCTTGGCCTTAGTGAAATTTCCTTTATTATTCACCAACATAACCTGGAATGGTATCTCTTCGTTGAGATTAACTTCAAAATACCCGTTTTCGCTTTGGACAAGGGTCATATTCTTTATTCCCGATAATCTACCGCTGCCCATAGTATGTTCGTCATTCTGTATGATTACCATGAAATTTCCACTGGCCAACTTGTATGACGGTTGTGAATGATCACTGGTGATCATGAAATTTATTTCTTTGATATATCCATCCTCATCGCCGGTGGTCGAAAAACCAATTTTATCTGCACTTTTACCGAATGCCATTTTTCCGGGTATTTCGATCAGCTGCAACTGCATCAGCTGCTTGTTGACCTTGCTTCTGAATTCGAAGTGTTCAATGATTTCATCATGGGGATCATTTGAATCCGGGTCTATGGTTGAATAAGATGCAACATTATCGGTCGTTATTATTTTGATATACTCCGGCAAATTCGAGATAGAGCCCACGGCAAAATCTTCACCGTCAACGAATAATCCGTTGAATCCCTGGCCATCCAGCATGCGAAGCTCGAATTCCGATTGCGTGCCAAAACTTAGATTTGCCCATTGCAGGGCGTTTAACCTCAAACTAACGGCCAATGTTATATCCGAATTGTTGGATGGAATTGAAGCGTTTTGTAATGCAGAGCTATTCGAATTCATTGAATCAGGCAGTGGTTGTGTTGAGTTATAGAATGCAACAAAATTTCCGTGCATGTCCAAATATTCATTCGAAGTCTGGTAAAATTCAAGAGATGTAAATTGCCCATCATACACGTTGATCAATGCGCCGCCGGCCTTACCTGGCAGATCCAATACACCTTCTGACGCTAATTTGAGGTATTTGCCTATTCTATAGAATCGGTTTGCAAATCTCATGAGTAAATTATCCAAGATATTTGCTACAATACCACTTTGTGGATCGCGAGATGGCGGTGTTAGGACGTCACGGCCAATATCGCTTGTCATCTCTATGGTAAAATGAGTTGGCAGGTCCTCAATAAGCAGGTGTGTACAGTTCACGTGGTTGGAACCCAGATAATAATATGGGAATAAATAGCTGTTATAATCCATTTTAGATAATACATCCTGTGCAGTGTAATCCAACACGGTCACATTTTGACCGTCGACAACCTTGGTATAGTCAATATTAAGTGTCAACCATTCCGGAACATTGACCCATTCGACATCGGCATAGATCAATTGTTTGCGAAGCTCACCATACCTAAGTCTAATATTTTGCGGTATTTTGTATTTACTTAACTGATCAGAGATGCCCGAGCGATACCTCAATTGGTCGATGGGCGCTTGGACATCGGTGCTATCTACCCAGATCTCTGCAGAGCGTGGGATATGATCATATTCCGGGGCAGGTGTAAAATAAAAGGCTAACCAATTTTTGTCACTCAACGACTGATTCTCATATTTGATCAATCCCGCAATTATATCAAACGCGGTTATATCCATGTCGAATTGATACCTCAATGAATACGGTCCATTGATCTCGGCCAAGGTTGAATTTAACAGATCCCAAGGACTAATTGATTTAGATGTGTTCAATATCCTCTCACGGAACCCCGAGATCTTAATGGTCTCGGCTAGTAGAGATAACTTGTAGTTTTCCGGCATCACGCTGAACTTTGCACCGGTGGTCCAAATAAAGTTCTCCCCTTCATAACTTATAGATTTTAAAATGAAAAGCTCGAGTGGGAAAGTTTTATTCACCAAACGTTCTATAGTTATACTGAACCCGCCTTTTAATAACACATTTCTGGGTAGAATTGGTCTGTCGAAACTCCAATCTTCGATGGTCAGATCGAACCTTACACGGATCTCGTGATGTGGGTCGTTCACTAAAATTGTGTTTTCATCATCAACACCAGTGCTATTATTATGATCAAGGTCGACATAATACCACTTGGAAGGATTGAAATCGGGTAATGCAAATGTTCTTCGCAGTATAGCCTTTGTCCAGGTGTCTTTACCTTCTGTTCTTGCAAAGATCCAATAATTCAATGGTTGCTCCAATAGAAAATCCAGGATCGATGTGTTATTTACGATAGTATTCTTTTCCATTTCTTTAAATGCTATGGGTTCATGATCTAACGGGTCTGGCACTGTGATCTTTTTAACCTCGAAATCCGGACTGTCCACTGGTGTGGGATGTTCAATTAATATCATCTGGTCAAGTCTATTCTTGGTTTCATTTTCGATCTGGGCCGAATTAGTTTTGAAATCCTTATCTTGTAAAACCAGGTCTAACGACTTTAAAACTCCATAGTCTCCCACTGTCCTGTTTATACCGCCAGTTGGTGAAGAATAAACTGATGGAAAGAATTCAAGTATTAAAATGAACGAGATAGCGATTATAATAAAAATCTTGAGATTTTTAATTAATTTTGGTTTTGATCTATTGCGACTTGCCAATAACTCACCATGTGAAATTCAACAATTCCTTAAGGATGGATGTTGGATAGACCTCAAATGTTCTATACATATTACATATATTTAATTCTTTCATTAGGATATAAAATTTACTGAGTTTTTAATTTGATACATTATCGATTTCATGATAATTTGATGGGTTATTGATTAACAGTAGCCATGATGAGTTACCGATTGACAGATACCTGGATGAATTAGCGAATGACAGATGCCATGATGAGTTATGGATTGATAGATGCCTGGATTAATTATCGATTAATTGAAACCTAGTTTTAAAGACAAATCCTGGAATCAACATATCATAAATTCATCACGGTATCTTCCCAGCATCAACCCTGCACGGTATCTGTTCAGCATCAATTCATCAAATCTTCTTCTTCACCTGACTCCCCATCTTTTTCATCTTTTTTTTCCTCTGCATCAGTTTCCTCTGGTTCTGGTTGATCCTCGTCCTGATCTTGCTCCTGGTCAGACTTAGTCTTTTTCTCTGTCTGTTCCTTATCTGCTGCCCCATCCTTCTCGATCGGTTGAATCAAGCCAGCGTCTTTTAGTTTTGACTCCACATTTTTCATGCCCGATTCAACATCGGCAACACTCTTAGCGGCAGTCACCATGATCTTTCCGTTGTTGAACAGTAAGATAACCACCGGAGGATCATCCGGTCTGAAGACCGCACCGGAAAAACGATCAGGGTTATATTCGCAGTTTGGCAAGGTCTGGGCTACAACAACCAGATCTAACCCGGAAGATATTGTGGCCGAGGCGATTATATTTTCTATGAATATCTCTACCATGTTAATCAAACACTAATGAGTAATTATTCGTATAAAGATTTTCCTGTATTTATAAATAACCAAAGACTAGTAACTTTCTCCTACTAAGTTGAAGGTCAAAAGAGTCAAGAATCCGGAGAGTTGAGAGTCAACTCAGCAGTATTGATGGTTGGGGAATTTTAACTTTTAAGATTTAACTTTTCAGATTTGACTTTAAAAAATGGGTCAATCATCATTCCTTTTGTATAGCATTTTTTTATCTACTGAACCAAAAAGTTCATTGTGTTTTGTACAAAACTCGGGTGAACTTAATTGTGCCTGCAGCATTTCTTCCTGCCAGTGTGCATTATACAACCTGCACTTAGGCTCGGGACAGAACGGCTCGGAATACAAGTGATAAGATAGGATTTGCATGATATACCCTTTCATTACCTCCGTGATCCTCGGGTCGTTGTATTTCATATACTTTTTTTTCAATTCTTCGGGCACGAATCCATCCACCGTGGTAATGCCATGCATCAGCAATTTTTGTTTGATCTGGTAATATTCTCTCGGCTTTGCCGGTGCCTCAACAATTCCAGAACTCGAAATTATTGACGGATAACCGCACAGTATGGTTCGTGCATGATACCGCCGGTCGTTTCGAGCAAAGGTACCAAATAGACGCTGCGTAATAATTATGTGACAGATATCGTTGTTGATCTCTGAAGAGGGCAACAATTCTTGCATAAGCTCATGTAATTTGAAACCATCGTACAAAATACCCGCCAAACTCCTCTCGGGTTCGGACAACATTCTTTTTTCTATGGCGATTTCACCTATTAGCGGTGGAATGCTTTTTTTCGGGTCTGTAATATCTCGCACTTTGATGGACGCAAGACGATGCACCAGCTTGGAGGCCATTTGGTTTTTGTTTTCGACTCGAAACTTGAAAAAATCATTTCGAAGTGAAATATCGACATCGATAAATCTAGAGCTCAGATATTCTTTGATATCATACAAGCTCAAGTTCGATGTTGCCCCGTCGAAATATAAAATTATTTTGGATAACTTGGAGTGTTTTTCCAAATCTCCCCCTACTCCTCGGATTGTTTTTTCAAAAGGTCGATCGCTATCTCGGCACCGCGGCGGCCAGAAAACAACATTGAGCTGAAAGTTGGCCCCATTCGCGGCAGCCCATAGGTGGTAGATACCGCCATGCCTGTGGCAATTAGCCCAGGATGCACCTCACCGGTGTGTTCAATGACCAGGTCTTCAGAGCGTTCTACCCACATCGGACCGAAACCGGGTATCTCCAGAAAATTACGCTCCACCAACTTTTTCACCACACAGGCATCATGGCCTGTGGAATCAATCACCAATTTTGCCTCTAATGCCACAGGGTCAACACACGTTATCTCACGCGGTAATGCATTTACCGGTGTCCAATTAATGACCACACCGCCTACCCTGTTGTTCTCGCGGATCACAATATCGTCAAATGAGGTCATGTTGAGGATATTTGCGCCTGCTAGACACGTTTCAGCAATAAGTTTTGAACATGCATGGGGCCCAAGTGTTACATATAAATTTTCTTTAAACTCTTTATACGGGATCCCTAATTCATCTAAGATCTTTTGACCTGGCGCACGGATGGTTATCGTGTTCATTAGGTAGCCGCCTACCCAAAAACCACCGCCAAGATAATTATTCCGTTCCACAACCAGGACCTTTACATCGTTCAATGCAAGGTCACGAGCACACATTAGCCCACTTGGCCCGCCGCCAATGATAATAACGTCTAGATCTGAGTAGCTTGCGAAGCTTCGCGCAAATTCTGTGATTATCGCATTAGTTATTTGGTTCTCTGAAGCAAATTCTAAAATCTTTTTTGTTTCTGACAAAAGTAATCCCTCCTTTTGTTCCCCGAATAGTTTATTAAGATTAAATATTTCGTATGCATTTAGGTATAATAATAAAAAAATTGAAAACTCGGTGTTGAGTCGATGGACGACATTAGACCAATAAAATTGATATCATTAATTTCCGGTGGAATAGATTCACCAGTAGCTACATATCTAATGCTTGAACAAGGTGCGGAAGTTACTGCATTATATCTGGATAACAGACCTTTTACCGATGAGAAGACCAAAACGAATGTAATAGACCTAATAGATCAACTTAAGAAAGTTACTGGGAAAGATATCAAATTGTACATTGTTCCGCATGGAAACAACCAAAAACACTTTGCACGTAACTGTGATCGCCATGTGGGCTGCATTCTATGCCGCCGTATGATGCTCCGGCTCGGTGCGGCGGTGGCCAGCCGTGAGGGTGCGCTAGGTCTGGTTACAGGTGATTCGCTTGGTCAAGTGGCATCACAGACTCTGCAAAACTTGTATGTTGAGAGCCAGACGGTGCATTTACCCATATTGCGCCCTTTGATCGGGCTTGACAAATTGGAAATAGAAGCCATTGCGAAGGAGATCGGCACATTTGAGATCTCAATTCGACCGGGACTTTGTTGTACCATTGTTCCGAAAAAACCAGCTACCAGAGCAGACCTGGAGCGGTTACTAAGTGAAGAGGAAAAGGTAGATATTAATAGTATGTTACAAGAGTCAATAAATAGATTAGAAATATTGTAAATTTTCAACAAATACTTTTTAATCAATGAACAAGATTCAAGATCATGAGCTCATTGAACAATTCATTGAACGATAAATATCAACAACTAATGGCTGCAATTAAGTCAAAAGAAAAGGTAGTGGTAGCGTTCTCCGGCGGCGTAGATAGTGCATTGCTAGCCAAAATTGCATATGACGCGCTCGGTGCTAACGCCTGGGCAGTTCTGGTAGACTCTGAAACCGTGCCTGGATATGAACTGGAATGCGCAAGTGCTCTCGCAACCGAGCTGGGGTTCAACTATGAAATAGTCAAGATGGAGCAATTGTCGGATGAGGACTTTAACCGAAACACACCGAACCGGTGCTATTTTTGTCGTAAAGGTATGGCAGAACAATTACTTGCATTTGCGAAAGATAAAGGCATAAAAACAATAATTGCCGGTGCACAGGCCTCGGACCTTTCCGATCATAGACCGGGTATTAAAGCATTTGATGAAGCAGGGATCTGGCATCCACTGATCGAGCTGAAGTTTTCTAAGGACGAAGTTCGTCAACTGGGGCGGCATTTGGATTTACCTGTCTCGGAAAAACCATCTATGGCCTGCCTGTCATCACGGGTACCATACGGACAACAAATTACCAGCGAGGTTCTTAACATGATCGCAAATGCAGAGGAATATCTGCGTGAGCTGGGGTTCACCCAGTACCGGGCACGCACACACGATAAAATGATCAGGATCGAGATCGACACCGAGGAATTCGATAATATCTTGAAACACCGCGATCAAATAATCGAAAAAATGAAGGAGCTTGGTTATCTTTATGTCACCTTAGACCTCGAGGGATTTAAAAGCGGGTCTATGAATGAAGAATTGAAGAATAAAAAAATGCTTCGCAAAACGACTAATAAATAACGCATTTTTTTATTATATTATTCCTTCCAAATTTATCAATAAACGGTAGACCACTTCACAAATATCTAATTAGTTATAGAATTGATTTTAATCGATAGCCACATC
>JAEHCK010000158.1 GCA_020696345.1 Thermoplasmata archaeon
CAGCTATAATCACCCATTCTTCCCATCCCCCATTCTTCCCATCCCCCCATTCTTCCCATTCTCCCATTCTTCCCATTCCCCCAATCTTCCATCCCCCCATTCTTCCCATTCTCCCACTCTTCCCATCCCCCCATTCTTCCATTTCCCCATTCTTCCCATTCTCCCACTCTTCCCATCCCCCCAATCTTCGCATCCCCCCATTCTTCGCATTCCCCCAGGCTTCAAACTTTCACCATTCACGATTCGCAATTAACGGTCTTCAAGCCACCATCTTAATTATCTTCCTAAATTCGGAGAAGAACCATAATTTTTATAGTGTGCATATTCATTGCACCGGCAACAGATCACAATAATAGAACCTATCATCCCTTAAAACCACCTCGCCCCTGAAGAATTCCACCTTTTTTCTAAATATCGGGCCATCATGTACGAATGTGTGGAACTCGCCGTTCTCACCGCATGGATCAACCCCCAATGGAAGCTCGTAGACAAATTGTTCGTTGAATTCTCTGCCCACGAATTTACCATCCAGCATTGTGGTGTCCACGCAGGTAACTATCGCTTTGAACCCAAGATTGATGAATTCCTGGGCAAGCAGTGCAGTATCTTTTTGCCAGAGCGGGAAAATGCACTTCATACCCACTTTAGACAGGTTTGTCTCGCGGTATTTTCTAACATCTTCTAAAAATATATCACCAAATACCACACCATTGATGCCGTTGGCTCGATACCGGTTTAGAATTATATTCATTTTTGAATCATATTCTTCATTAGAACTGTCTTTGGAAATAAAAACCTTTTTGAGATCATATCCCAAGTTATTGACCTGCTGTTCGAGCAATTCACGGCGGACACCATGCATGCTTATCCTATCATAATCTACGGTTATTATTGTTAATAGTGCTTCGATCTTGAACAGTCCGGCATTTCCTATCTGTGTCTCCCAAAGCGCTAGAGTGCTGTCTTTACCGCCGCTCCAAGTTAGTAAGACTTTTTGTGTCATGATGAAAGGGCGATGTATATTTATTTATTTAAAAAGTACTGATTAATTACATACAGAAAAAAAGCAATTCAAACAAACAACACAGTTCTCTTGATGAATTAGTCGATTTCCACACTCCGGGCAATTATCGGTCATGATCATTAGCGTCTCCTCCAAGATAACATGAATAATAATTGATCCAAGAGGATTTAAACAATGAACCCGGAGTTGAGTGAATGTATTGAATCAAAACGCAAAAGTGCAGATAATAACTTAATACAACGGGAATGGATGTAATATCGATGATTAGGGAATGGAGTTAATATTGTTGAGAAGGGAATCGGAATAGAAGTTTTTTATCTTAAAACCCAATTAAAAAATTCCATATTCATCATCAATTAATCACATTCCCAATTCCCATGTTCATCATCAACTAATCACATTCCCAATTCCCATAGCTTTATTAAGTAATTGAAATTATAGAGGTTTCATCTCACGTATTGGTCTCGGTTCCTGCCCAGGTCCCGGCCCCAGGTCAGGTCCAGGACGGGGCGCAGGTATTGGCCCAGGGCGCTGTTGCATCTCGCCCAATGGTCGTGGTGGTCTTTGAGGAGGTACGGGTACATCTAGCACCGGACGTTTATCTTCCATATCTTGATCTTTATCCTGCCAAAACACTCCACCCTTTTCTACACCTTCGATCTCTCCTTCGATCACATCAGGGCTGGAGCTGGGGCTATTACTAGGACCATCGACAACTCGTGTTTCTCCAGTCGTGGTTGTGGTCGTGGCTGCAGATCCCACACCAACACCGGTCTTCCTGATAATGACCCAAAGGAGTAGTGCAAAAATTACTGCTGCCATCAGAATTAAGAATCCAACTGCTATTAACTCCCAGTTATCCTCCTCTTTCGGCTCGGGCGCTTTCTCTTCCGCTACACCCACAGTTATCTCGTGCCAGTCGGAATTATTATATTTTACCTTATTACCCTCGAAATCTTCGTAAGCGATCAACAATTTGAATGAATGATCACTGCCCGGTATCACACTCTTGGCCACATCGATATTGAATTGCAATGTCTTCTCCTGGCCAGCAGTTAACGCCCCTAGGTTGCCAGAACTCAAATTACCGAAATCGGAATTGTCAATGATCGTTATCTTGAACAAATTCGAATTGCTTACAAGTATGGCCTCGGACCAGACTATGTCCATATCTCCGTTGTTTTTAACGGTTATACTCAGAATAATGGCCGAACCCGATTTTGCAACTGGCGACTGAACACTGGTCACAATGAATACTTCCGTGGCCTGTTCGGGCGGCTCCACCGCCTCGGTGTGGATATAAATGGGTACCTCCGGGTTTGCATTAAATCCATAAATATCATCGAGTTCGGTTTTATATTGGAACCTTAAAAATACGGGGTAATCATTACCCATTTTGAGGCTGGCAGAGGCGTTTAGTATAAACAAAACTGTTTTCTCTTGATTGATGTCCAGCTTGCCAATGGCGAGCGTTTCGCTTCCATAAGCGGTAAAAGTATTGGTCGGAACATTTGAGGTAGAAAATAACACCTCAAGATCATAAGCCGGGCTATGACCTATATTTTTCACCACAAATTCCAGCGTGAAGTTGTTACCGGCGGACACCTTGGAATTTGTCGATTGGGTCACGATGATCTCTGGTAACTGCGGGTTTACCGAAACTTCCAATGAATCAGTGATCTCAAAGTGATCATTATACACATCCCAACCGGATATCTCAACCGGAACAGAATACGATCCAAACGCATCATATTTGATGTTCGCCACCAGTTGGAATGTGGTTTGATAAGGTGTAAGGGCGGTACCTGCAGGTAAAGTGTCGATCGTAGTATTGGTAAGATATGGCAAACTCCTGTTCGATTCCATATACTCGAATGGTGAGTCTTTACCAGTAGGTATTGAAACAGTCAGATTGCGGAACGAATATAATTCGTGATTGGAAATGGTGAACTGTAATGGTTGGTTATTTTGGCCAGCGGTATATATTTTCAATTGCGTAGGTTCAACCGTGATATATGGTGTAGTGTCCAGGATCTCAAGCGCCAAATGTGGTTGTGTGTCCAGTGGTGGTAAATGATATGTATTCATAATTATAGTGAATTCATTTTCCGTGGTCTCCTCCCAGCCGGTGGGGTCGCCTAAGGTACCATTATTATAATACCACCCGGTGTAAACTACCGGAACTAGATATTTGCCCTTGGGCAGGTTATTGAATATTGATATGTCGAAGCTGGCATTGGCCGATTCGCCTATCAGTAATTCATTGATCGAGTTATCGGAGAGTATTATATCTGTCTTCAGATCACCCGAACCAGCATCATAATAATACGGTGCTTGTAGAAAACTGTTGCTGAGGTCCAAACCAACTACAACATCGTAGAAATCTACATTGCCAATATTTTTGAAATCTACATTTATCTCCATTTCTGTTATGCCCTGGGTAATTTGGTTTTCCGGCGGGATCTCACCGGTCATTCCGTTGGTGGACGGTGCAGTAAAAATGGGAGTATAACCAACATTGAAATCTATCGGATATCTTTCCACTTCATTCACTTCGACATCATTGTTACTTCGTGAGTATTTCACCGTGATATATCCATCTTGGTTATCGCCATGATATATACCGGGCAATACTGTTGAGTCAATATTAACCCACCAATAGAACGCCGTGTTAAAGCTCAGTGAATCGATCTTGATAGTTTGCATACTCTCAGCGATCTCCACAGACATCGTGTACATTTCCATGACCGATGACGGCACTAATGTCACCTCTACATCTTCCAAAGCCGCTCCAGGGTAGTCTTCGTCGAAAAATATGCGCAGTTTCTGTTTTTCGGCTCCTGCATAAAAGCGGCCGTTATTGATCAAATTATTGTTTTCATCCACCGCAGAAACCTGAAAACTTGACTGGATACATGAGCGTACTTCGAAATTCAAAGTCTCGACCTCGGTGAATATCTCATTTCCATATATCTTTGAAAAATTATATTTTTGAGTCGCCGTAGTGTAATTAGTTAGAAGACGATACTTGAATGTCAAGCGCAGTTGGTAGATACCGGTTTCGAGACCAGAGGCTTTAACATCCACCCTGAAGTCACGATTTGAGGCTGCATCGGTGTAGAAATTCTCATTCCAGCTAATTAACCAACCGAGACCGTCGTTATTGTCAGGATCTCTTTGCTGGGGATCCCAAATTACCGGTGAGAATGATATGCTGTCAAAATAAAACTCTATGGAATCAATAGTTACATTCCACACCGAGTCCCAGTGGCCGTTTCCTTCCGGGATGTTATTTACAGGGTCATAATATTCTCCATCATAACTTTCGCTGACAAAAAAACGAAATTCGTTGTCCGTATCACCAAGATATGCCGGGGAAAATGTACCTTGGGCCGAGACATTCAAATTTGTGTTTCCACTACGTGCACCCCTACTGCATAGAGGTCCAGATATAGATATATCAGGGTCGCTCGAAGCCGCATCACCTGCTATCGAACCCTCGTCAAGCTCAGCTTCATCCGGGCTTGCTGCACCAGTATATGTGGCGGTATGTCCGTTCTCTTGAAAAGATCGGGTCGGCTGTATAGATAGTACAAACACTGACGATGCAACCAAGAATGCTATCATGATGCATGCCAAAACATTTTTTTTCCAACTATTTAGGTTATAACTCATCATTTATTAACCCACCTTGGCTTATATTTTTCCTTTTTTTAATTTCAAATACCACTAATACTTCTAATACTAAGTAAGATATTTACTGAATTGAAATAAACCATCAGGTTTTTGCGGGGTGCTGCAAAATGGCCTTCGCAATTTGAACCTTAAATGATCTGGGCGTTTATCATTTAAACTTAAACTATTTAATAGATATAATATAGATCTCTTCATTTCTCGATTTCTCAACGCGAAATTAATATAGATTTATAATATATTACTAGTATTAAAAATTTATGTTAGGTGTAATATATGGAACAAGCAAAATCGAATATGAGCATGCGAAAAGTTCATACTGGCATCTCCGGGCTAGATAAAATGTTACAAGGCGGTTTGATCGAAGGCAGACCTTATCTTATAATCGGCGGTCCAGGCGCGGGAAAGAGCATTTTAACCATGCAGTTTCTGATGGTCAGTGTCAATCGCGGTGAAAATGCATTATATGTGACATTAGAAGAACCCTATAATGAGATCAGACAAAACATGGCTAACTTTGGTTGGGATACCTCCAAAGTACGCATATTGGACCTATCACCCGAAGGTAGGGTTGCCGATGTGGAAAATGCCAATTTGGACTATCTAACAACCGAACTTGAAGCGGAAATGAGCAGTGTTAAACACAAACGTGTAGCTTTCGATTCCACTACAACTTTACGGTTGCTTGATGATTCCACATTCAAAGCACGACGACGCATTCTCTCTATTATGAAATTGTTGGCGAATTCAAACTGCACTTCTCTATTGATCTGTGAAACCGATACCAAAGAGCAGCCCATGGAGAGCTTCCTGGCACGTGGTGTAATAAAGCTGTATACCGCAATGGTATCAGGTGAAAAGGTCAGGGCAATAGGCATAGAAAAAATGCGCGGTACTTCATTTGATGAGCACTTAAGACCGTTTTCTATCACCAGCACCGGCATTCAGGTTGCCGCCGATGAGATCGCGTTCGAATCTTTTGATTGATGCTAAATTAATAATTCACTTAGGGGATCTGGTGCTTTTGAAATTAGATAAAAATACTGAATTTAGATCAACTTCCGGTGTAAAGAACAACACTAATAATTACAATAATCGTGAAAAGTTCGGTCCGTTATTTTACATATTAAATAACATTTCCAAGCATAAATGGAGAACGTTCTTGACCGTGATGGGTATAGCCATACCCATCGCATTTTTTATTGTATTCGCAGCCATGGGTGAAGGGTTGGAATATTATATTGAATTGCAAACCGATGAATTGAACAAACAGAGTTATTTACAGATCTCCAAAATAGTGGTCTCTTGGACAGAGGTGCTCACGGTCATAATCGCGATCATGATAATAATTAGCATTGCCAACACGATGATGATCTCCACTGCCGAGCGTAAGTACGAATTTGGTGTATTAAAGGCATTGGGAATAAGCCATGAACAAATCTTATTCTTAATTTTATTTGAAGCATTGATACTATCTGCCATTGCACTGATAATTGGGATAACCATTGGTTTATGGAGCGCGATTTTATCTGACCATATGTTCTGGTCAGACCTGGGGTCAAGATTTATCTTCGCACCGGCGATAATATCAATAAATTCTATTATTATTGCCACCGTGTTGACACTTCTGATTGGAACTGGCACGGCTATGTACCCCGCAATTAAAGCGGCAAAGGTCAATATTATCGAGATATTACGATATGAATGAATAATTATTATTGGAGGAAAAAAATTGAGAACGAAACCCAAACCGATGATCGAACTGAAGAACATCTACAAGGTATATAAGATGGGACAGAACGATGTTGTAGCATTACGTAGGGTTAGCTTAACGATCGCGCGAAATGAGTTTGTAGCGATCAAGGGCTCCAGTGGCGCCGGGAAATCCACACTACTGCATTTGATCGGCGGTTTGGACAGACCCACCAACGGCCAGGTCAAAGTATCTGGAAGCGATTTGGCCGAGTTTAATGACGATGAGCTTACGATCTATCGTAAAGATTATATCGGGTTCGTATTTCAATTCTTTAACCTGATACCTTCGTTGAACATACTGGAGAATGTGATGGTTTCGCGCATGTTCAATCGTGAGAAGGGTTTGGATAGGGCACAAAAACTGGTGAAGATGGTCGGCCTTGAGGGGCGCATGAACCACCTACCATCCGAGCTCTCAGGCGGTGAGCAACAGCGAGTGGCTATAGCCAGGGCACTGATGAACGAGCCGTCAATTGTTCTGGCCGATGAGCCAACCGGGAACATCGATACCGAAACCGGTATGGAGATCATTAAACTATTTAATAAATTAAAGAAGTCCGGTACAACGATAGTACTGGTCACGCATGACGAAGAGATCGCACGTCATGCGGATAGAACTATTACACTTCGTGACGGAAAGATCATAACTCCGAACCCATAAATGGTGTTGATTTGGACGAAAAAAAACCTGAGAACCTGATCAGTGTTTATAATTATATCTCGGCGAATTTTCGCAGATATAAACTACGTTACGGTTTAACCATAATCGGCCTAATTGTTTGTGTTGTGTTTTTCATAATCATTGCATCCTTGAGCATTGGCCTTTATGAACCAACCGAACCTGAAACACCAACAGATGAGGTTACGCCAGAAGAAACGATCACACCGGAAGAAGTGGTGGAACTGGATGAAAATGTGAAACGTACTATTGTAAACTGGCTGTACTTGACGGCAGTCTTGATCTTTGCCACAGCGAGCGCAGGTGTGGCCAATACCATGCTGATCTCCGTGGCTGACCGTAGACGCGAGATCGGCATCCTGCGCTCTATCGGGTTCACACGAAATGAGATCATAAAGATATTCTTGGCTGAAACGTTGATGATCTGTATGATCGGTTTCTTGGTTGGCGTCGTAGTGGGAATGTATCTGGCAAATAATGTATTTAATTCCGCCGTGTTCCAAGATAGTGATCTATTCTTTGCCACAATGCGTACACCGCCGGTTGTGATATTTGCGGCATTTATCATAGTCTTTGTCGTTGGTTTATTGGCAGGTGTGGTTCCCGCTTATCGGGCGTCATCGCTCAACCCGGTGGAAGCGCTGCGGAAATGAGTTATGAACAAATAATTAAAAATAGCATTCAATCAATGATCTAGTGCCATTTTTTAAGATGGTGGTCGATTGAAAGCAAAAAGAGGGGGAGGAATTGAAAGCGACGATAACCGCCTGGGAAGATTTCAACTATTATATTCACCAACATCATTCGAGATACGACGAGTTAATAAAATACGGTCATAGATTTATATATCTTGGTGCAGATTTCGATGACATACTTGAGATCGGCTGGCTGGTAACATTATGGACAAGTGATTTACACACGACTACAAAAGCATGGAAGATCACGCCGGAGACATATTAATGATGGTGTAGTTTCAATCAACTCTTATGAAATTATATGTATAATATGATAATAATCTTGGATTGACATGGAGAGTTTCATTTGAACATGGATTTGAAAATAAGAAAACAAATAATAACGATCAATGTTATATTTTCATTGATACTAATAGGACTAATCAATTTTTCAGTTGTCGATGAAGTTAAAAGTGAGAATACTTCGAGGGCTAGTAAGACCATAATCGTTGATTGGAACGGTAGTGGTGATTATAGTAAGATCCAGGATGCGATCGATAATGCTACTGCCGGTGATACTATTCATGTTTGGGCGGGGACTTATTATGAGAATGTGGTTGTTAATAAAACGGTCTCATTAATTGGGAATGGTTCGGTAAACACAACGATAGATGGTGGTGGAAGTAGTGATGTGGTGTATGTTTCTGCTGACTGGGTGAATGTGAGTGAGTTTAAGATTACGAATAGTGGAAATAAAGATATTTGGCCAAACATTGATGCTGGAATTGATTTATACCATGTTGAAAATATCTTAATTAAATATAATAATTGTACAAATAATAACCATGGGATTTTAGTTTGGGGCTCAAACTCAATTACAATTATAAATATTTCATGCTATAATAATAATCGATGGGGTATGTATTTAACAAATGCGGATTTAAATAAAATTATTAATAACATTTGTAAATTTAATATATGGTCTGGAATTGAAATTGTTGAGTCTAATTTTAATTTGATTATTAACAATACCTGCAAATCAAACAGTGAGGGTATTTATTTTTTAAGACCATCATATGATAATATAGTAGCGAACAACACCTGTTCAAACAATGATTATGGTATTCGTCTTGAAGGAAATAGTAAATACAACCACATCTACCACAATAACATCCTCGACAACACCAACCAGGCCGCTGATGACGGCAACAATTACTGGAACAACAGCGACCATGAAGGCAACTACTGGTCAGATTATATCGGCGACGACAACGGCGCCAGCGGGAGAGTGAAGGGTGACGGCATCGGTGATAACTTGATCCCACATCTGAGCTTGGATAATTACCCGTTCGTGAGAGAAAACGGCTGGCTGTATCCGGGAATACCGAACCTGAACGACCCAGGTATTGCCGATGACGACGGGGATTATGAAATTAACTGGACTGAAACTGTAAGGGTTACGGGATATGTCCTCCAAGAGGACGATAGTGATGCATTCAATTCGCCTACTGAGATATACAACGGCTCGGGGCTGAGTTTTGAAGTTAATGCTAAGCCG
>JAEHCK010000211.1 GCA_020696345.1 Thermoplasmata archaeon
AACGATGAAGACTATCTCCAGTTGTGTTCCAAACGAGTAAAAATTTGGAACCCCACCAAAAGAAAGTTCGTCCAACATAATCGCCCCCGACAGTTCTTATTAGAGAAAATTCTAATGGGACAATCTAAGGATGACATCTTTAACATTAAGACACCCAGTGATTATCCGGTAGGTAAACGTAAACCACCGATGGGTCCTGAAACGGTCAAGAAAGTATTAGCCGGTGATGTCAAAAAGTGGCTTAGAAAAAACGATTATTTGGGGAACTTCAAGAGAAACCAAGTCTTGATCGACTTCAACCATATACCTAATACAATTAGGAACAGGGTTCTGGATGCATACGATCAATACAATTTCCCTCCGCCCAAAAACATGTACCCGTTTTTCAAAAAATATCAAATGCGAGGTTATCAGGAAGACTTTCACAGAGTCGAAGCAAGGCTGATGAAACTATACTAATGAAGAAAACAACAGTAGTAAACATTGACTCAGGTCGTGAATGTGATGTATACATTGGCCGTCCATCAAAATGGGGCAACCCATATAAAATAGGTAAAGATGGTCCCAGAAAGATATGTATTCAAAAATTCAGAAGATACCTTTTACAGAATAAAGAATTGATGGCAGAAATAATGGAATTAGACGGTAAGACATTGGGCTGTCACTGTGTAGGTGCATATCAATTACATCCTGACCCTGTTTGTCATGGACAAGTAATTGTACAAGAAATACAAAATTTGAAATTTAAAAACGAATTTTTCAAATAGGAAAAATAAATACAATTGTTATCACGGAAGACTGACTGATGTCGGTCTTTTTTGGTCTGGAGGAACGAGGAGTAAATTGTGGATTTACAAGATGAAGTAAATGGTCTATTGGATGATATTTGTGGAGAACTATACGAACAAACCGATGACCAGAAAGAAGAAATCAAAGAAGAATTAAAAACCAAGTACGCCGACCTTTTATTATACACCCGAGAATTACTTGATCACGATCTAATCAGAGATGAAGACCGCAGTATTTTACGTTACGTAGCCGAGTCTATAGAACACCGAAGCAAATTCGAAACCATCGAACATCGTTGTAATTGTGGTACAGCATATACGCTTTATACCACCGGCGGCAATACTCGAACTGAATGGAATTATTTCCAAGATCGAGAGGTGACGAAACTCAGTGTTGATGGGTTCTATTGTTCGGATTGTGGTGAAGGTATAAGGTGTACAGGTAAAATACATAAAATTTTAAGTGTTGACTCGAAATATGAGATCAACAGGAGGGAGAATGCTTTCAGATAATGCACTAAAAATATTTAATGATCTATATTGTTTCGCAGGTGAAACCGTTGACGAGGCATTCAAAAGAGTAGCTCATGAATTCGCAACAAATCAAACAGAGAATGATACAGCCTATAAGTTTTTAAACAAGGGGTATTGGAGACCAAACACCCCTGTGTTTCTTAATGCGGGCACCAACCACAAGGTCTTCTCTGCGTGTTATGTCGTGGGTCTTGACGATAGTATGGACAGTATTTACGATATTGTTAGTGTTGCCAGACATATTTTTCAACATGGAGCCGGAATCGGAATTCCTATTGGAAATTTAAGAGAGGCGGACGCATTTATCTTCGAGGGCGACCGCCAAAAGGCTCCAGAGGGACAATCTTCTGGTCCTGTCACATTCATGAAATTATTTGATGCTGTAGGTGAATCAACAAAGAGTGGTGGTAGAGTACGTAGAGCCGCTATACTTTGTTCATGTCCAGTATGGCACCCTGATATCATTAGTTTCATAGGCTGTAAAGAAACTGATGGTCGATTGGCGAACATGAACATATCTGTTAACATGACAGACGGCTATTTTGAAGCCTTACGAGATGGTCAACCGTTTGATTTATTGAGTCCTGATCACGCTCGGGTATTGAAACAGATTGACCCACAAGAGATTTGGAACAGACTATGTGACATGGCACACAAGACCGCTGATCCCGGCATGATCTTTATCGACACCGTGAATAAGTATAACCCACTTATTAAGGATTATCTGGTCGAGTGTATGAACCCATGTGGCGAACAACCATTGACGCCCTTTTCATGTTGTAATCTTAGTGCCATCAACCTACATAAGTTTTGTAAACGTAATGGCGAGTATGATTGGGAGAGACTATATCGAGTGGCTAAAAAGGTCATGAAGTTGATGGATAATGTCATCGATAAAATGGATTTCCCTGACCCGAGATTCAAAGCGAACACGTACAAATACAGACAGGTAGGCATAGGCGTTATGGGTTTAGCTGATGCCCTGTTTGAACTTGGTCTAAGATATGACGGACCCGAAGGTCGTAAGTTTGCCAGTGAATGTATGAAGGTGATCACCACGGCATGTGTTGATATGAGCGCTGACTTGGCAAAGAAACATGGTCCATTTTTTGAGTATAATGAGAAACATAAAGAAACAATGGAACGAATTATATGGGAACACATTGGTGGCAATGAGGAAATCATGGCCAAGGTCAGAGAATATGGTGTTAGAAACTGCCAGTTCACCACTGCCCAACCCACGGGAACAACAGCTCTATCAGTTGACGCATCGTATGGTATAGAGCCGGCAATGGGATTGTCGTTTCAAAAACATCTGATTTCAGGTGACACGATGGTGGTTGTCAACCCTGTGTTCGAGAGGAAATTCAAAAAAGAGAAGTGGTTCCATGACCAGTTGGCAGAAAAGGTTGCCAATAATGGTGGTTCACTTAAAGGTATTCATGGTATTCCTAAAGAGGTCAGAGATGTTTTTATGGTTGCTCATGATATAGACTATAAAGCCAGAATCGATATGCAGGCAGCGTTACAGAAATATTGTTCGACTGCCATTTCAAGTACGGTGAATCTACCATCTGATGTTACTAAAGAAGAAGTTTCTGATCTATTTTTGTATGCGTATGAGAAGGGTCTGAAAGGTGTTACCATATATCGAGATGGTTCAAAGAGAGGACAACCAGTAACATTTTCAAATGGTAAAACCGCAGATGAGTTCGATAGACCGAATCATTTAAATTCAGAGACGTTCAAGGTTGACACTGGCAACGGTAAGATGTATGTGACGATCACTGATAATGATGGCCAGCCTGTTGAAGTGTTTATTTTCCTTGGAAAGAGTGGTCAGTTGTTGAACACGTTCACTGAGGGGTTAGGTAGAGTGATCTCCCTGGCGTTACAGAATAATGTACCAGTGAAGGATATCTGTAAGACGTTAATGGGCATCAATTCGGACTCAATTGCATGGCATAGGTTTGAGGAGGATGATACCAAACCAGAACAAATTCTGAGTATTCCTGACGGGATAGCGAAATTATTAAATAAATATTACTTGAATAGAGAGGTCAAATACTCCGGCGGCTCAGAAATATGTTCGAAATGTGGCGCCGTGATGTCAGCCACCGAAGGTTGTTTTTCATGTCCTGCCTGCGGTGAAAGTAAATGTTCATAGAGGTAAAATGTTCGAGGATATAATTGGGTACGATTCTGAAATAACGTGGAATAAGAAGTGTAGAGACTGTAATCATGGTAGTGTCATACTATCAAATTACCCAGATAAGGTCTTATGCCAGCCCAGACGTACACACGTTGATCATAATTTTTATTGTGATAAATGGATTGAGAAGGAAATGCTTGCTGAATAGTTGCCGGAATACGGTTTTTACGTTATAATGTTATTAAAATAACTAAAGAAAGGTAGGTGTATTATGAGTACGAAACAACCGGCAATGACAGGAGCGGAGATCGCTCAAGAATTAACCATGACAAGACAGAATGTATCACAAATTCTGAAACGTGGTATGGATAAAGTTTATCATAATTTGGAAAAACGACCAGGCGACCAAAGCCCATTTGATATAATGGTGGAAATGTCATTGATGTTTCAGGTCGAACAAACACCGGAGGAAGTCAGTAAGTTTTTCAGGTTGTATTCAGAAAATCTGAAAAAGAAAATTGCACAATCAGCAGCTGACAAATTTGATTTTTATGAATTACGAACTTTGTAAGAAGTGTTTCAACTGTAAAAAGAAATCAGATGGGACAATTTATTGTGTTGAGGGGCATTTTGAAAACAAAAATGAGAGGCAGATTCAGACCTACATACCAGTAGACTTTGATTGCACCTCGTATGAAGAAGTGTAGAAAGGAGAAATAAAATAGTAGGGTAGGTTAAAGTTGTTCGATTTACAAACTGTATCGAGTTTTATGCTCGAGAATTTTCAACGTGTAACAATTCAACATGGCACTCATTTCCATGCCAGATGTCCATTATGTGGTGACTCTGCCAAAAATGAACGTAAGAAACGATTCCATTTAGACTATAACGGTGGTGTACCGAAATGGCATTGTTTTAATTGCAAAAAAGGGTCTAAGAACTTTATATCCCTGTATTGTCAGGTGTTGAAGATCGATTATAAGACCGCATGTAAACAACTATTCAAGTACGATCCCAAGAAAGTCAAGGCACGCCTGAATCATAAGAACGAACAGACGCCCGCCGTAGTCAATAAACCAAGTAATTTCAATTGGATACTTGACGATTGTAAACTCGATACCGGCAGTTTAATGCTCCAGACATATAACCGCCTGTTAAATGAATTCCGAGACGAACGTCAAATACCAGACAAATACAATCTTTATATTGCCCACCAAGGCAAATATAAGGGTCGTATTATCATTCCGATTCTTGACTCTGAGGGCAATATCATCTTTTTTCAGGGACGGTCGCTTCCTGCGCTGGACCTCGAACCTAAGTACCTCAACCCAGTCACAGAGAAATCCATGATCATCCACAACGAATCCGTGTTCAGGAGAGACAGTTTTATCATTGTCACCGAAGGTCTAATTGACGCTTTCATGATCGGAGATCAAGGTACGACATCTCTGGGTGTTGAATTATCAAATGGGTTTGTGACACGATTATTGTCACTGACAGATA
>JAEHCK010000253.1 GCA_020696345.1 Thermoplasmata archaeon
CACACGGGATCCACCCGGCAGACGTGCATCAACATATGGGCTTGATTCATCAATACGCCTACCCAAGGGGGACACTATACGGTCAATGATGCGCATCACATGATCATTACTCTCGAAAGATACCGGAACTCTGAAAATCTTCCCCCCCCGTTCAATATAGATATTCTTTGCACCGTTTACCATAACCTCTGTTATATCTTCGTCCTCTAAAAGTGGTTGCAGGGGGCCAAAACCCAATATTTCCGCTGAGATTTGTTCATATAATCTTTGTCTTTCTGGACGGGACAAGATTATATTTTCTTCTGACAAGATTTGCTCAAATAATTCTTGTATCGTTCCCCGAACATCCGACACCTTTGAAATATCCATCGATGGATCTAATTCAGACAATAATCGAGTTTGAACCCGATTTTTTAAATCAGTATAGGTATCTTTTTGAGATCCTACTCCTGGAGCCGCAACTCGTCTGGTCTGTAAATTAACATTTTTGGCGTTCTTGTTGTTCTTCTCAGTGATCGATGGAGATGACTCAGTTTGCCCTTCACTTATCCGACGGAGTAAAGACATTTTACTATGTTCCTTTCATTTACATTCAATACTATTAAAAAATAAACTCATCTTATACTGACTCAGGTATTGGTTTCAACTGCGCCAAACGTTCCCGCACTACAGCCGTTAATGATAAATAACTTCGAATTATTGGTCGTGATTTATCTCCTAACATAAACGGTACCCCTCTATTGATTGACGGTAAAACTACACGGGTATCTTCTGGCAATACCGCGACTATTTCGTGTTTAAAACTATCTCCGATTTTTTCTGGTGTAATACCAATTCGTTTGTCGAATCTATTCATGACAAATAAAATTCGGCTCCGATCAATGTGCAGAACATCGGCTAATTCTAAAAATAGACGCGCGTTCTTGATGGCAGGGATATCCTGCGTTGTCAAGAGAATGACAACATCACTGGCATCGATGGCGGCTAAATTTATATCTTCTAAATTTGTAGAAGTATCAACAACAATATACGAATAGATTCTGCGTAAATAATCAATAACACTGCTAAATTGGTCACCTGTAATACTCTCTGCATACTCCGGTCGATATGGTGCTGCCAATACACTGATACCAGATTTAACATGCGGTATCATAACTTCTTCTATGATTTCTGGGTCCAATTCATCTGCTCGTGGAGCCAAATCAGCAATACTGTTCTTACCTTGTTCGTTAAGAATTACTGCAACATCACCAAATTGCAGGTTTCCATCCACGAGAGCAACTGGAGTCTCATCATTTTGCAGAGTAACGGCAAGATTTGCAGCAACTGTTGTGCATCCTACTCCGCCCTTTGGACTATATACTACGATTACTTGGCCATAACTTACAGGTGATATCTGCAGAGAATTTTGACCGACTACACTTGCGGTAGTTGTACTGACAGGTCGAGCTTTTGCCCTTGCTTCTTGAGAAATTGCTCCAGCTCTCCGTACAGCCGCATTGAGGTCATCTACCGTTGGAGGTTTTGTGAGAAAATCACGCGCCCCAGCTAACATGGCTCGGCGCATGTAGTTGGGATCACCCTGTACAGAAAGTATCACGATTTGTGAAAATGAAACCTCTCGACAAATCGTCTCGGTTGCTGTGATCCCATCCATATCTGGCATATTAATATCCATCAGGATCACATCTGGCTTAATTTCACGTGCCAGATCAATACCTTCTCGACCGGTTCGAGCAGTCCCAACAACTTCTATATCGCTTTCAAACTGCAGAAGTTTACTCACATTCTCGCGAGTCTCTGCGATGTCGTCAACGATAAGAACCCGTATTTTATCACCACCTGCCATTAATTACCTCCAAGCCAGTTTTTTCTCCTTTCTTCTACCCTGGAGGTTCAGGTGCTTCACTTGGCAAATCTGGAACACTTAACGGATCGATTCTTGGTTCAAACCCATATGGCAATTTGACCGGGATTGGGATGTTATATTGCTTCAGTAAAAAATCCAAGGTAGTAGCTTCGGTTTCTACTCTAGTATCATCACTAGGTCCTCGCAACGCTAATGTTAATCTTGCACCACTGACCATCAAGAAATTAAGTGTCACCGCGTCTTGAGGGGTAACGATAAGTGTGATTACTTGTGGAGGCTGAGGTGGTGGCGGAGGCACTTGTGTTGGTTGCCCCTCGGGTGGTGGTTCTGCAGGTGTTGGAGTTGGAGTCGGCTCATCTTCTAACGGAAATTCACCAATACCCAAAACTACCGCATCTTGCAGTAAGTTTTGGCTCACTGTTCTCGGTCGCTGCCGTTCTGATGGAACAATATAAAAGGACTGCTCCAATAATGGGTCCAACTCTGTTCGACCCTGAACTCCATCACCGCCACTTCTTGATTCTGCACTGAGAATCTCTCGTCCTCCCTCACCAAGAGTTCCCGGACCTACAATTAAACCGGTATTATTTGGCAAGATGGATTGATATTCAGTATCAAGATCTATAAACTTCATACTAGCGATTACATTGACATGGTCGCCAGATCTC
>JAEHCK010000268.1 GCA_020696345.1 Thermoplasmata archaeon
ACATGGCGTATGGCAGACTGGCAAGTCAAAGAAAATAACTATAAGCCTACCGGCGTCCGTCACTGGGATTTTGTAAACATTGAACGTGACAGAGCGCCATGGCTGGGTCGGTTAACAGCAAGACCGCAGAATCGTGGTGTACAATTGAACAAAGAGGGTAGAGAACTAATAAAATCACAACCCGATTATATAAAGGAAATGTATGAGTAAAACAAGACTTCAAAAACAACGGGATAAACTAAACGCTAATCGTTTCATGCCTGATATAAAATTAGTTCCCAGAGAAGATGGAAAATTGAATGTCCGAGCATGTATATTTGTAAGTCCAAGTTGGGGTATACCATATATTAAGTCATTGGAAAGGTCATTGATCGATCTGAATATTACCGATAAGATTGATATAGAAATTGCACCAGTATCACCAAATCCAAATTACGATCTAAGTTTTTTTGTATCTGGTAGAAAGTCAATTTCTGTTGAGGATTGGCCCGATGAATGTAAAGTTTTATTACAGGTTGAACAACTTATAAATTGTCGTGCTAATGGTGGATACCATATAGGTAATTCTTTTGATTTTATTTTAGAAACATTTAAGGCGAATACAAAATTGAGAGGCGCCAAGCCTGATAGAGTTTTTTATTGTCCGATAGGATATTCACCGAGTTGGGAAAGATCTGATACCCGATTTTTTGAGAAAGATATTGACGTATTATTTTGGGGTCAAATAAATCCTGCTCGGGTAAGAATATTTCAATATATCAAAAACGCCGGCATCAACATAGTATATTCCAGTAGTTTACATGGTGATAGATTATATAACCATATCGCCAGAGCAAAAATAATTATTTGGACGAAACATAGTAATTGTATAGATTATGCTCAACTCCATTGTCTTCCGGCACAAGCCCAGAAAGAGTTTGTCATGGCAGAACGTAGTCAAGATTATGGTTTGTTCGTGCCTGATGTGAGTTTTATAGTGTTCGATACCAAAGAGGATTGTTTGAAGAAAATTAAATATTATTTGAAACATGAGAAGGAGAGAGTTGATTTCGCTGAGAGGGCATATCAACATTTAATTACTATACCATATACCAATAGTTTGGAAGGACCAGTATGCAACTTTTTAAATCATATTACCGAACAAAAGAAATCCTGACTGAAATTGAAAAGGTCTTAGAGATTGGTTGGACAGCGACAGGCCAGAACTGTAAAGACTTTGAAGCCAGGTGGAACACGTTTATAGGTTGTAATTATTCCCATTATCTTCACAGTTGTACGGCTGCTCTACATATAGCATTACGGTTGTTGGATTTACCAGAGGGGTCAAAGGTACTAACGACTCCCGTTACGTTTGTATCAACCAATGCTGTTATCTTATATGAGAACATGGTTCCAGTGTTCGTTGATGTTGACCCCGACTATCTTTCACTTGACCCGACTGATGTTTTACGTAAGACGAAATTCCACCGGCCGGCCGCTGTGATATGGGTACACTACGGTGGTATGGTACACCCGAAGTTTTTAGAGATGGTTGAAAAACTGAATAAGATGAATATACCAGTTATAGAAGATTGTGCCCACGCCGCAGGATCGTTATATTCTGATGGTACAAGAGTGGGATCGAAGAATATTGGTTGTTTCTCATACCAGGCGGTAAAGAACATGCCGTCATTTGATGGTGGTTCAATCACGGTGCCGACAAAAGAGATGTATGACCGTGTTAAGAGATTATCATGGTTGGGTATAACTCAAAATACATTTGACCGGACAAATAGTGGGTCAAATGAGATTTACAAATGGCAGTATGATGTGCCAGAACTTGGTTGGAAATATAATGGTAATGAACCATCGGCTATCATGTCACTGGTCGCCCTGAAATACCTTGATAGAGATAATGCATATAGGAAACAAATATACAGATGGTATCGCCGGTTGAAGTCTCCGTTGATCGTTCAAGATGATACAAGTTCCCATCATTTATGTGTCACGGTGGTTGACAATCGTGATCAGGT
>JAEHCK010000099.1 GCA_020696345.1 Thermoplasmata archaeon
TCCTCTTCTTTAATTGTATATTCCATGATACTTCACCAAGGAAGCATCAAGAAATAGCCAGTCATTTTAAGGGTTACCGATGTTATGAGCCTTAATTTTAAAACTAAAAGGGTGCACGATGTTGTGAGCTATTCCAATTAGTCACTAGTTGCTAGATGCTAGTTGCTAGTCGACCAGATGACTAACCGACCAACTGACTAACCGACTAGCTGACCGATTGACTGGCTGACTAGTTGACCAGCCGACCACCCTACTAGCTGACTGGTTGACCATCTCGTTGAACTAAAATTATTATTCTATCAAATCAAAACGCAAAAGTGCAGTTATTATAATATCAATCCATATTCCATGATCTTCAATGGTCAATTACAATTTTCGAATAAAATCCATCTTTTTAACAAAAAACCGGGGTGTTTCACTATAAAAAGTCTATTTTATTCCAAAGTAATATCCGATGATGCGACAAGTACAATTACGGTTTATACCATATAAATATTATCTACACTAATAAACAACCATCCTAAACAGAGAGCATATCGTGCTTAGTATTCAAGTATTATCCTGACTGGTAGGATGTAGGTGCATTTCAAGTTTTATTGTTTTTCAGTGAGAAATGGTTTAGCACGTTTTTTCGTAAAAACTATATACTCAATTACCTATTACACCATAGGTAGACTCATGGAGATATTTATTCAAAGATATATCCTATCCGAACATGAACGTGCCGACTTTATAGAGATCAAGATGCGGCATAGATTAATGTATTTTAGCTATACTTATTGGATCAAAGATAAATCAGGTAATGTTCGACCAATAATCAGATGGGATAATTTCGGTGGACAAATTCATTATGACGCTTATAATACCAATCAACAATTGTTCAAACAGCAAAATTGTGAATATAAAGATCCAAGAGAGGTTATGCAGCTCATCAATATCTTTCGGCAAAATTTAGCCAATATGGATATAAACAAACTATGAGAAAAATAGAAATGATTGACCAGGAGATCAATACATGCAAACCAGATTGATATTTCCCTATTCACAAAAGAACCTGGAGATCTTAATAAAAAGATTTAACAATAAATATAAGAAGATCGAAGAATTATTTCAAGAAGTCCAAAGGGATCAATGTAATAAGCCTGACAAGCTTGATGATTACATGCTCTGGCATCTTATTAATTCGCAGGAAAAGGAGCAAAAAGCAGAGGCAGGTTCGAACCAGGACGGCACAGTGGAGCTTCCACAGATATCGTTTCGAGAAGAAATAATTATACTGAACACCGATTTTTACCAGGTGTTTACACCGCGCCGAATGGAGTTGTTAGAGCATATCCAGGCCCATAATCCAAGCTCGGTGAAGGGTCTTGCAGCAGAAACCGGACGGGATTATAAAAACGTGTATGATGACCTACTTGCACTTGAGAGATTCAATCTATTGGATATGGTACGTGAAGGAAAAAATAAACGGCCAATATCAAGATTGTCGGTTATTGAGATCATGATCGGTAAATAATATTTTTCGATTTTGAGAAAAATTTATAACATGGTATTATATAAGGAGGCAAACATTCAGTATATAATTATATATTTATATAATCAATAATCGTATTTCAAATAAAACAATATCTGAGATTCACTTGGTGATATAATGGTAGAGTTCAAAGCAGTAATTGCCGATTCTAAGAAAGGAAAAACTTATCAAACAGTAGTCGCTGGACACCATGCAAACTCATTGATAGGGAAGAAAATCGGTGACGAATTCGATGGTATCTTTGTATCATTACCTGGCTATAAATTGAAATTAACAGGTGGGAGTGATAAAGACGGGTTTCCCATGCGAAAAGATATCCATGGTACAAAACGTCGTAAAGTGTTATTAAGTAATAGTATAGGATTTAAGGCAAAGAAACCTGGTATGCGCAAGCGAAAGAGCATCTGTGGTGACACGATCTCACCTGATATAGTACAAGTGAACATGAAGATCACAAGTTTCGGGACAAAACCGATTGAAGATGCATTGCAGACTGACAAAAAGGAAAAAGATAAATAGAATTCTAATTTAATAATCACTTTAAGGAGTCTTTAAATGAAGGTGTCTATACAACCTGAGATCAATATTGGATTAGTTGGTCATGTCGACCACGGTAAGACCACTTTAACCAAGGCATTATCTGGTGTATGGACCGACAGACACTCAGAAGAGATCAAGCGTGGAATATCCATCAGATTGGGTTATGCGGATACCGCATTATTCAAATGTCCTAAATGCCCTGAGCCAGAATGTTACGGTGTAGATAAAACATGTAAGAAATGTGGGGGAAAGGCTGAACTTCTACGCGCAATTTCGTTCGTAGATGCACCTGGGCATGAGACCTTAATGGCAACAATGTTATCGGGCGCTGCATTAATGAACTCGGCATTATTACTCATTGCCGCAAACGAACCATGCCCACAGCCGCAGACCAAGGAGCATTTGATGGGACTGGAAATATCTGGGGTAGAAAATATTATCATAATTCAGAATAAGATCGATCTGGTGAGTGATGAGGAGGCCTTGGAAAATTATCACCAGATAAAGGAATTTGTAAAAGGAACCTGCGCAGAAAAATCACCAATAATTCCTATATCCGCTCATCATATGACTAACATCGATACACTAATAATGATGATGGAAAAACATATGCCCTCACCAAAGATCGATGATACATTACAATCACGGCTGTTTATCGCACGTTCATTCGATATAAATAAACCCGGAATAAACCCCAACGATCTGGTCGGTGGGATAATTGGTGGTTCAATACTTAGCGGTATATTAAAAATGGGTGATGAGATCGAGATCAAACCGGGCCGCCGGCTTGAGGAACATGGCAAAATAACTTATCAAGAGATCAAGTCAACAATAACCAGCCTGATCTCAGGTAGTAAAGAGTATAAAAAATTAAAGCCAGGTGGCTTGATCGCGATCGGAACCAATCTAGACCCGAGCATGACGAAATCTGACTCGATGATAGGTAAATTAGCTGGCAAACCAGGAACTTTACCGGAGATATTATCTGATTTTACATTAGAGGTAAATTTATTCGATTCTATTGTAGGTGTATCAAAAGATACCAAGGTGGACAATATTAAAACTGGCGAGCCGCTAATGATCAACGCCGGGTCCGCAACCACTGTTGGTGTCGTCACAAGTGCGCGTGAATCCACCGTAGATCTGAACTTAAAGATTCCTATCTGCGTCGATTCTGGTTCGCGAGTAGCTATAAGTAGAAAGGTTGAAAGCCGATGGCGATTGATAGGGTACGGGATCATCCAATAATAGTCATTCTTGATACTAACGCACTTTTTGTTCCATTTAAATTCAAGATTAATCTGGATTCCGAGCTTTGTCGTCTATTTGGTGATTATGAGATAATCGTACCTACATGTGTTTTTCAAGAGGCAAAAAGATTACAGGGTACCGAGAAGTTTGGTTCCAAGGCATTTGCACTTGCACAGAGTAAAGTACCTCCTGAGTGGTATAAAGAGTTCGAAGCCGAGCTTTTTTCCAAGAAGTCTGAAAATGAAATAAATATACAACACCGTGAAACCTACAATGAGAACTATGTCGATAATAAGATACTGCAAATTGCCAAGGCGCTCGATGGTATTGTGATAACAAACGATAAAGCATTTCTGAATAGGTTAAATGAAGTGGGTATAAGGACCATCTTCTTACGCGCGAGAAAATATCTGAAGTTGAATTTTCAGTTCTGAATTAAATATTATCAATAGAACAAGTCTTATAGGCTTCATGCACTGGCGCGCCGAATAAACCACGAGCGGAGTAAGGTTATTTTAAAAAATTATTGGAATTCCTATCTTTGTAATTATTTCTATTGGGCATGATATTTTTAGAAGATTTGATAAAAAAAATGCATTTGTTAGCATTTTATTTGCGACCCATTTTTTTATCTCGAATACCACGCTTCAGGTCACGAAAGAAATTGACAAATATCCAGAAAAGTACGATAATAAACAGAATAAAAATATAATTATATGTTCCCATGCTCTTGCTCGACATATATATCAATGAAGTTGCCATGATAAAAGCAAAAATGATCAAACTGAATTCCAAGCGTTTGGCCATATATTCTAATTTTGTTTCAAGAGTTGATACCCCTCGGACATCCATTTTCACGGTTAATTCACCGCTCTCCAACTTTTTCAGTATCTTATCGATCCTGGACGGGAGATATTTAAATAATTTTTGATAGTTGCCCAGGTTTCGGACCAATTCTTGTACCTGCTGTTTCGGGCTCATTTTTTCCATGGTGATCTCCTGGATGATCGGCCAGGTCGCTTTTATCAGGTCGAATTCGGGGTCCAATAACCGGCATGTACTCTCGGTCTCGAATAATGCGCGTTCTAGTAGTGTGAAATCAGCAGGTAACCTGATACCATATTTCCTGGACAGATCTATAACTGAATCTGCCAGTTGTAGGTCATACACAGTTGGTTTCTCTTCATGGTAATAATCTATCAGACCGACAAGATCTCTTCTCAGGGCTGCCTTATCAAGCTCACCCTCGACCTCACTCATATCCAATAAACTGTTCAATACTCCATCGTAATCTCTTGTGGCGATCCCAACAAGTATGTTCATTAATGCCTTTCTCTTGGCCAATGAGATCGAGCCCATGGCGCCAAAATCCACAAATGACACCGTGTTCTTATCCAAGACAAATATATTACCCGGCGACGGATCGGCCTGGAAAAAACCATCCTGGAACATCTGTTTAACCATTGCACGCGCGATCAGTTTTGCCGCCTTTTTGTTCTTGATCCCCGTTACCTTCAAACCCTTTTCGGTTAGCTTATGGCCTTCGATCAATTCCATGGTCAGAATTCGTTTGGTGGAATGATCTGAAAATATTTTAGGGATCATTACATATGGCACATCTTTGAAATTCATGTAGATCCTTTCGGCATTCTTAGCTTCCAGTAGGTAATTCATCTCTTTATGCAGCATCTCTTCTAATTCCCGAACCACCTCCACAGGCCTGAATGTTTTCATGGACTGCATATTTTTCTCGGCCAAATTTGCAAACCAGTATACGATATCCAGGTCGGTATCGATGATCTCATGTATGCCTGGCCGCTGTACTTTTACCGCTACTTTCGTTCCGTCCAATAACTCTGCCTTATGCACCTGGCCCATAGAGGCGGCTGCAATGGGTTTCTTATTGAACGATCTGAATGCCGCCTCCAGCTTCATACCCAGTTCGGCCTCCACCCGTTTCTTTATCACTGAAAATAGCTCAGGTGTTGCATTATCATATAAATGCGAGAGTTCTTTAACAAACCCTGGCGGGATAAGGTCCGGGCGCATGCTCAAAACTTGACCTATTTTTACATAAGTCGGTCCCAGCTCTTCAAGCATTTTTCGCACTCGTATTGGCTCATCGCCCTCTGACGTAAACTTTCCCGGTTTCATGGCAACTAGATTTGTTAAGCCAATACGCTTGATAATGCGAAAAAAACCGTATTTCGTAGCCAAGTCGATGATCTTCTTGATCCTACTTAGATTGCGTTTGAGTGTACTCATAACCAATCCCATAACGTCTATAGAGATAATACTTAAAATTTGTTTCGGACAGCACGAATAGTTTTTTAAATGATCATTGAAGTTAATTTTTTAGGTTCATTTCCCAAACCGGTCTGCCGGTCAACCAGTCTGTTGGTTTACCGGTCGACCAGGTGACTTACCAACTGGCTGACTGATCGACTAGCTGACTAGCTGACCAGTCGACCATTCACAATCCAACATCATTAAAACGCATAAGGTCAGATAATTATTTAACCCATCTCGATCAAACCTCTACTCCTTGATCTCACCGTTTCTATATCCTGCAATATAATTCATACAATAATCATCTTTTCCTATTAACGTTTTAGCAGCCTTTAACATATTCATTAATTTTGTATCTAATGGATTAAGGATCGCGGCATCCAGGCCCGCAGCCAATGCCATTACCAAAAATGTACGGTTTAACAGACCTTTCACTGGAAGGCCGTAAGAAATGTTGCTGAGACCGATCACTATCAGGATATTTGGGTCATCTGATTTCAACATTTTTATGGAATCAAGTGCCAGAATGCCATTTTTGGTATCAGTACCAATGGGTAACACCAATGGATCAATATAAACATCAGCTCTGACAATTTGATGATCTAATGCAGTTTCCAAGATCTCTAAACCCAGCTTACATCTATCAGAAGATCGATGAGGTATGCCCTTTTCGTTCAAGCACAGGCCCACCAGTTGGGCATCGAACTTCTTCACGATCGGTAATATAGCATCCAGTTTTTCTTTTTCGGCCGTAACCGAATTCACGATAGGTTTACGGGTGGTTTTTATGCTCTGAAGCCTTTTTAAACCTGCCTCGATCACGGTGGGATCCGAGCTGTCAATAGCTATGCCTATTTTAGATGTAAGGTTTGGCACATCATGTATTGTATCGATCACCCAGATTATATCTTCAGATTCACTTTTCAACCTGGTCCCGGCATTGATATCAATTATGTCTGCTCCGGCTTCTACCTGGCGCACGGCCTCTGTCCGGAAGAACTTGGCATCTCTGGACTTGATAGCATTTTCTACGGGTTTTATACTGGAATTGAATCTTTCACCAATAACTAACACTGCGATCTCTCCGATCGTGATATAGTCTATTAAGAACAGAGTTGATTTTTAACTAAATAAATGTAAGAGCTCATATTTTATTAATCTTATTATATGAAAAAATTGCTATAAAGATATGAGAGTATAATTAGATGGAATTGCAAATAAATTGACTGAAACCTTTTATATCTATATGACAAAATACTTAATAGGATATAAAAAAATGTTATAAACATCTCACGATGATCTTGATAGAACTCTACTGGGATTGGTTCAAAAAAAATTTATCTTATACCCTAGAAATCCCGACACGACCCATCTCATAATTTTACCCGGTTCCGGTCCCGGTAGAGCTTTATCCATTTCTTTTTTTTTTATGAAGTCTAATGGAAACCTAAAGGAAAAGTCAAAAGCTAAAAGGCAAAATGTAAAAGCTAAAAGTAATCTGGACTTTTAACTTTTAAGATTTTACTTTTGAGATTTAACTTTAAAAAATGTATCAATCATTACTCTTTTTACGAAACATTTTTTATTGATCTGAGCTCGTTTTGACCTAAACAAACCAAAAATATTTCTATTACAATTATTTATCGTAAACTTTCAAAGTCCAATGAGGGATTCCATGGGATACATACCAAATCTTACGCAGAAAGAACAGATCTTAAAAGAAATAGGGCTTTCATCGATCGATGAGCTGTTTGCAGATATACCAGAGGATATCAAGATATCCGGTTTAAACCTGCCTTTTGCGAAATCAGAACTCGAACTTCGAAAAGAGTTCAATAAAATAATATCTCAGAATCGTCCGGTAACCGAGCTGCTAAGTTTTTTAGGTGCTGGCATATATCAACACTTTGTACCTGCTCTTGTACCTGCATTATTGAACCGTTCGGAATTCTACAGTTGCTATACACCATATCAACCCGAGCTGTCACAGGGGATATTACAAGTATTGTTTGAATATCAAAGCCTAATTGCAGAGCTAACTGGAATGGATGCGGCAAATACTTCCATGTATGATGCACCAACCGCTCTTGGCGAGGCAGCATTAATGGCTGCCCGGATCACGCGGAGATCCGAGATCATTATCCCAAAAGCACTACACTGGGATAAAACCGAGGTGCTAAAAAATTATGTGAAATGGATGGGGATTACAATTAAAGAAATACCATATTCGCCAGACACAGGTGAATTGGATGTTTCCGAGTTGAAAAATGCAATTACCAAAGATACAGCGGGAGTATATGTTGAAAATCCGAATTTCTTTGGTGTTTTCGAAACAGCGATAACTGAGATCAAAGACCAGATCGGTAGCGCCATGTTAATAGCTGGAATCAACCCGATCTCTTTGGGTATTGTCAAACCACCAGGTGAATATGGCGCCGATATCGTGATAGGAGAGATCCAGCCATTTGGCAATCAACTAAATTTCGGCGGCCCCACAGCCGGGCTATTTGCGTGTAAGAAAGAGTACATCCGTAAGATGCCAGGCCGTATCATTGGCCTTACACAAGACGCCGATGGCAACCGAGCATTCTGTATGACACTACAGACACGTGAGCAGCATATTCGCCGCGATAAGGCCACATCCAATATATGTACGAACGAAGCATTATGTGCTGTAGGGTCCGCAATACATCTTGCAGCGGTTGGCAAGAACGGTCTTGTAGAGCTTTCAATGCAAAATCTATTACGCGGGCAACACCTGGCAACAAAAATGAATCAACTTACCAAGGTTTCATCGCCATTGTTCAAAAGCCAGCATTTTAATGAATTTGTCATTCAATTAGAGGTCGATAGCGAAAATGTCCTGGCCCAGCTATTAGAACAAAACATAATGGGCGGTGTACCACTCAAACGGTATTTCCCCGAGCTGGGTGAATCCTTATTGGTTGCAACTACAGAGGTACATACCGAAGAGGATTATTCCCGTTTTATTAATACATTGGAACGTGTTCTGGGCTCGAATACAGATCCGGAAATGTCTGGTATCTCCGGGGGTGTTCGATAATGACTGTCGATGAGTCCACCGGATTTCACCAGGCAAAGTATCGTGAGCCCATTTTATTCGAGATGGGCGCACCAGGTCGTGTAGGCATTACCCTGCCCAAACTTCCGGCCGGGATTGTAAAGGATAAAGATGAGAACGATAAGAGCTTTCAAGATCTTATCCCTGATAACCTGCGCTGCACACAACCACCAGAACTACCCGAGCTTTCCGCACCCGAGGTGGTCAGGCATTATACTCGGCTGTCACAGATGAGCTATGGCGTGGATACCAATACATATCCACTGGGCTCGTGCACGATGAAATACACACCAAAATTATGCATGGAATTGTCGTCTCTCCCTGGCATAACCGAACTGCATCCAAATCAGCCAGCCGAGACCGTTCAGGGTGCGCTCAAGATCATGTATGACCTGCAGAATATCCTGGCCGAGATCGGTGGTGTTCGGGCTGTGACACTACAGCCATCAGCAGGTGCGCAGGGTGAATATACCGGTATGCTGATAACCAGGGCATATCATGAATTCAATGGCGGTAGCGATGAAGTTAGAGACCAGGTGATACTACCCGATACCGCACATGGTACAAATCCGGCCAGTGCGGTAATGGCTGGATATAATATCGTTGAGATCCCATCCGAGAACGGTTGTGTGGACCTGGAAGCATTAGAAAACGCGTTATCGGAAAGAACTGCAGCATTTATGCTCACAAACCCAAACACTCTGGGCATCTTCGAGGATGATGTATTGAAGATCGCGGAAATGGTACACGATGCCGGTGCCCTGCTTTATTATGACGGTGCCAATCTAAACGCCATCATGGGTTGGGTACGACCGGGAGACATGGGCTATGATATTGTACATTTCAATCTTCATAAAACATTCTCCACACCGCACGGTGGCGGTGGCCCAGGCAGCGGTCCGATCGGAGTTTCCCAAAAGTTGGAAAAGTTCTTGCCCGTACCTGTGGTTGCACAGGATGAAAAAACTAAAAATTATTATCTGGATTATGATCTCCCAAATTCAATAGGTAAAGTGAAAGGATTTTACGGTAACTTCAACGTGCTTGTCAAGGCATATATTTATCTTCGTTTAATGGGTGGTGAAGGATTGCGAGATATCGCAGAGATCGCTACACTGAACTCCAACTACATGAAGGAGAAGCTTAAGGGTGTTTATGAACTGCCGTATAAGGACCTACGCAAGCACGAATTCGTTTTATCGGGCAGTATGTTCAAAGATAAGGGTGTACGAACACTCGATATTGCAAAACGTTTGATGGATTATGGATTACATGCACCCACCATATATTTCCCGCTGATCGTTGATGAAGCGTTGATGATCGAACCAACAGAAAACGAGTCAAAAGCCGAGCTGGACAGATACATTGAGGTGTTATTAAAGATCGCTGAAGAAGACCCGGAAGTGCTGCACTCCGCACCACATAATACTTCCGTGGGCAGGATAGACGAGATTTACGCTGCAAAGAATCTGCTGCTTAGCTGGCGCATGTACAAGGCCAAATGCAGTGTCGATGGTAAGCCTACGCGATGAATGGCAAAATCTAACCCGTTGTGAGTTTTTAGTTGTTAAATAGATTGTTTTAAAACTCCAAACCCTAAATAGGAAAGAGGGCGGTGGAATAAATTATTGAAGATGATTTACAAGGAAAGAGGGTTTTAACGATAATATATCAACCCGCTTTCCTCTCTACACCTCCCACTTTCCTAACAAATGATTGTTCCGGTCATTCGAACATTGGAATTTGTTTAGGGTTTAGATATTCGAACTTCGGATTTTGTATTATTTGGATTTAATAGACATTCTCTATCCATAATCCAATAACTGTGCGAAAAATTAGAGAAGAAACTTATTGCTTATACAATATTATATTCCCAGTACCTTTTTTACAAGTACCGAATTTGTGTGGTCTTTTAGTGTTGCCATTCTTGGTATTGATAACAGCATGGTGGTGGGGTCTTCTTGAAGAATTTTCTCACGCGCACTGAATCGTGTAACCTCACCATGAATGTCCTGGTATTCGCCGAAGTTCCTGAACGGTGTGAGCATAACTCCTTCGAGCCGACGTGAGATATTAAAGATGGGGGTTTGCAGATTGGTTACTTTTTGAAGATGTTTCTTGCGCTCATCAATAGTGGTCTTTGGATTAAATCTTGAATGTGTGAACGCGAGGATTCCCAAACCAAGCTTTCCAAGGTTCACTATTTTTGTGGTACGTAATAATTTATTTTCAAAGAAGTCATTTTTCATTCGTGATACTGTGTGTCGTGAACACCCAGCAACATCGGCTATCTTGTAATCAGAAAAATCAGGGTGAAGCACTAGTTGGTAATATATCTGTTTTTCCAACTTCGTCATATCACGGTATTTAACTTCACAAAGAACCTTTTTCGATATTATGTCACTATTGTTAGTTTTGAAGTTCAAATTAAAAAAACGATTTAGAAACGGGGTAAAATCGAAGAAATTGAAGATCCGAAATAAATTGAACGGGAACAGGATAGGTGTAAAACCATGACCCTCGAAAAACTCATATTCCTTATAGATTTGCGTAATATCCTCGAAGCGCTCCTCAAAATCGGTAATATTTCTTGAGATGGATAGAATGATCGCTTGATTGGATTCTGAAATTAGATAGAAATGCTCAGGTGTGCCAAGCCAGAGTTTTTTAGAGATATTGAGTCGTTCTTTCAGTGTGGTCTGCTGGTTTAATTTACCGTAGGAGACCACTAATAGCTCGCAGCCAAGATGCTGGAAGATCGGTACGCGAATAGAACGAAAGTACTTTTTATGCAGCAAACGCTTCTTAATTGTTGAAAATGTGGATTTTTTCAGATCAAATATATTGCAGATCTCGTTATCTGATCTTCGCGGATATTTAACAAGGCCATATAATATTAATTTCTCGTTATGCGATAATGTGTTGAAATTCATTTACGAACTCCTTGTAAGATCTCAAAGTTCATCCACCATTGCGCCCAATAACGCAAAATCGTCTTTTGGTGGCGAGAGGTCATAGTCATATAGATATTTGTCCTTCAGCTCACCCACAGCCCACGGCGGTATATGCAGTATCGCTCGCTGCATGGTGCACCACTTCTCTTTGGAAACCAACCGTTGTGATTGGCCAAATTCGGTTATCTTATAGGAGTCCACACCATCCATGGGGCTGATGGTCTGTGAAACGAAATCGTGGATACTTTCGATATTTTTGCCAACCATAGATATCAAAATATCACAATCACCCAAAATATAGGTAATGTAAATTGGATAGATATCTTTTGGATATTTGAAATCGATCAAAGTCTCATAGACATCATCGTAGTATTTTGGATGTACTTGAAGTGGTATACTAAACCTTCGCAATCGTTCGGAGCGCTCTTTTGATAATGGTAAAAAGACCGGTTTCATGAACATCATGGTTTCTGTATCTATAATATCCTCGCACTCGCCGATTCGATAAGTTAAAAAGTTCACCATGTCATCGATATTCTCAACATAAAATAAAATACCCACGATATTATCGCCAATATGCTGTGTCATTTGAATGGGAACCACGGTTTCACTCCATGATTCATCGAAATTCTTAAGCACATAATCCCAGACCTTGTCCTGGTCGCCTTTCGGAAAAACTTTTAGCACTATAAACATATTCAACACCTATCCTATTCTACTTTGTCACGTTATATTATACATTATATTATAGATTTTTTCTATCCTCTATTAATCTATCCACAACCGAAGGATCAGCAAGAGTTGTTGTATCACCAACATCAACTCTGTCCATTGCGATCTGTTTCAAGATCCGCCGCATGATCTTACCACTCCGAGTCTTTGGTAATGCTTCAGTAAATTGAATCATTTCAGGCTTGGCTATGGGGCCGATCTCCTTAGAAATATGTTTTAACAATTCAACCTTTAATGCTTTATCTGGTTCAGTGTTCTTTTTCAATGTTACAAACGCGAACAATCCTTGCCCTTTGATCTCATGCGGTATAGGTACGACAGCAGCTTCAGTGACCGCTAAATGACTGACTAACGCACTCTCAACCTCGGCGGTACCTATCCTATGCCCGGAGACATTCACAACATCATCGATACGACCCATTAACCAAAAGTCACCATCTTTATCTATGCGAGCACCGTCACCTGTGAAATATATGCCCGCATATTGACTGAAATAAGTTGATTTGAATCTTTCCTCGTCGCCCCACAGATTACGAAACATCCCAGGCCAGGGTTTGGTTATTACCAAATAACCGCCCTGGTTCGACCGTACATTCTGACCCTCCTCATCGAATATCTCAGCTTTGATGCCAAAGAACGGTCTTGATGCCGACCCGGGTTTTAGGGTCATTGCACCCGGGAGCGGTGTTATAAGTGCACCACCGGTCTCGGTTTGCCACCAGGTATCGATTATCGGGCATCTGCCGCCGCCTACCACATCATAATACCATCTCCAAGCCTCGGGATTTATGGGTTCACCAACCGAGCCAAGTAACCGTATGCTGCTTAGATCATGTTTTTTTACCCATTCATCGCCATCGCGTTTTATGGCACGAATCGCGGTTGGCGCAGTGTAGAAAATATTCACATTATATTTCTCAACAACTTCCCAGAACCGGCCCGGTCTGGGGTAATTTGGCACACCCTCGAACATTACACTGGTTGCTCCGATCGATAACGGACCGTAGACTATATAGCTGTGTCCGGTGACCCAGCCAATGTCGGCAGTACACCAGAGTGTATCTTCCTCTTTGAGGTCGAACATATATTTAGCGGTAACATGAACGTATAACAGATATCCACCCGTGGTATGCAAGATCCCTTTCGGTTTACCTGTGGTTCCGCTCGTGTAAAGAATGAACAGCGGGTCTTCGGCATCCATTGCCACACATTCGCACATTGTCGATTCGTGCGCAACCACATCATCCCACCAGTGATCCCGACCACCTTTCATCTTCACTTCAAGGCCTGTAATATTAACCACGATCACGTTTTCAACACTGGGTGAATTGATCAATGCAATATCAGCATTGGCCTTTAAAGGGATCCTCTTACCTCGACGGAAACTGCCGTCGCTGGTGATCAACAGCTTTGCACCACAGTCATTGATCCTATCGCCAAGTGCGGCTGCACTAAAACCTCCGAATATTATACTATGAACCGCGCCGATGCGTGTGCATGCCAGCATCGAGATCACTAGTTCAGGTACCATGGGTAAATAAATACAGACACGATCTCCCTTTTTTATACCATTAGTTAATAGAACATTGGCAAATCTACAAACTTCACGATGTAATTGTTGATATGTTAGGGTCTTATCCTCACCGTGTTCACCCTCCCAAATAATTGCCGCTTTATTCTTGCGCCAGGTTTTCAAATGACGATCCAAGCAATTATACGAAACGTTGATTTTTCCGCCTTCGAACCACTTAGCGAATGGTGGCTCCCAGGTCAATACCTTGTTCCATTTTTTAAACCAATCCAATTCTTTCTCTGCCTGTCCGCTCCAAAAAGCTTCGGGATCTTCGATCGAGCGTTTATACATGTTGTTATATTCTGTCATGGACTTGATATGTGCTTGTTCACGAAAATCCTTACTGGGTGGGAACTTTCTCGTTTCTTTCATTATCGATTCTATCGTGGATCCAGAACTGTTTTTCTTTTTTTTCATAATATTCCTCTTTTATTATAGATCGAACAGAATTGATTAAGTTTTTCAATCTCGGGGTTGTTCGAATTATGGAACATAATTTCATGTATTTTAATATTTCTATTCAAAATTAATCAAAGAAAAATGAACTATAGTATCATTCTTAACTTATTATTTTCCACTTTTCACTTTGAAAATAAAAATGCAATATATTTATTTACAAAATATTAACCAAATCATTATATATATCATTATATTGTTCTATCGTGTGTGTAAATAACGCATTAAACGGCCCCAACGGCCCCGAGCCATTATAATTGTCGAGTTCCATGTCGTGATATTTATGTGCGAGTCTACAGTGTTCATAGAAAAGAACGGAAATAGAACCGAATTCATGAAAGATGTTGCCAAGATCGAGGTTACTTCAGATAGCATTATTTGCTTTGATATCTTAGGTGATAGACGCAAAGTCAAGGGTGGAAAGCTCAAGGTTGCCAATCTGATCGATCACAGTATAATTCTAGAAAATTAATAGAATTTGAGGGTTTTTTTGAAGTTGGCGATCACTGGCAAAGGCGGAGTAGGTAAAACCACAATAACCGCACTATTAGCTCAAGCGTATGCACAAAAAAAGTATAAAACGTTTTTAGTGGACGCAGATCCGTCACCCAGTCTTGGCAGCGCCTTGGGCATTCCGAAAGATACACTTAAGAACCTGACACCGATCTCAGAGATGTCCAAACTGATACAAGAGCGCACCGGTGTTGCCCCGGGCACAAATTACGGTGCGATGTTCAAACTCAACCCGAAAGTTGATGATATCCCCGATAAATTTTCTGTTACGGGTCCCAATAATATGCGGCTTTTAGTTGTTGGTACTATTAAAGCTGCAGGTACTGGCTGTTTCTGTCCGGAAAACGCGTTGGTGAAACGTTTGCTGAAACATTTGATATTATCGGAAGAGGAAATTTTGATCATGGATATGGAGGCGGGTATTGAACACCTGGGAAGAGGAACTATTCAAAATATGGATCTACTGTTGATCGTTCTGGAACCCGGTATGCGCTCCGTAAAAGTTGCCGAGCAAATTAAGCGTTTGGGCGAAGAGCTGGGAATTAAAAGATTTGGCGCGGTCTTGAACAAGGTCCAAGATAGATCACTTGATGAAAAGATCATAAATAGAAAATTATCACCGCTGGGCATTCCGATCCTTGGTGCGCTGCCGTTCAATAAAGATCTAATTTCCGCAGACCTCTACGATCTACCGCCGAGTGAGATCGAGGGTTCTGAGGATCTGATGAAACAAATAGAGGATATTCGAACTAAGATCGAATCTATAATTCACTGATCAATTGGACAGAGGGAGGAGGATAGTGGAAAGAGGGTTGATAATTTGATGATAAAACCCACTTTCCTCTAGCGTATTGAATTATTAACACTTTGAAGCGTCCTCTTCCCTCTTTCCTGTTTTGGATTCACCATCAAATCAGCGTTAAAACAATACGATCGTTCCAAAATTCGTAGATAAACCATAAATTAATAAATTGTGATATAATATTGACCATGAGGTACACAATATGACCATCAATAGAAAGATCGCAGGAGTATGGATTGGGGATACACATCCCGTACGTGTGATGGGTGTGTTGAATCTAAGTCCTGAATCGTTCTACAAGGGTTCTGTAGTGTCAAAGGAGAATAGTGCGGTTGCTAAAGCAAAGCAGATGGTGGCTGCTGGTGCAGAGTTCCTAGACCTGGGCGCGACCTCAACCGCACCCGGTGTGAAGCCAATTTCTACTGAGGAGGAGATGTCAAGATTAATACCTGTACTCAAAGCGGTTTTCGAAGTCGTGGATGTACCTATCTCGGTGGATACGTTTCGTGCAGCAGTGGCAGATGAAGCATTGAAGAATGGTGCACAGATCATTAATGATGTAAGCAGCTTCAAGAAGGATTCCGAGATGGTAGGTGTATTGAAGGACCATGATGCACCGGCGATTATTATGGCGACCAATAAAACAATAGGTGATCCATTGAAAATACCTGAGATAATAGATTGCCTTCAAAGTAGTATTGCCCAAGTTGAATCTTTGGGTTATAATTCAGATAACATTATTGTTGACCCCGCCATCGGCCGTTGGGTGCCGGAAAAGACATATCAATATAACATGGATATCATAAGAAACTTAAATGAAATATCAAAACTGGAGAGGCCGATACTAGTCGGTATCTCGCGAAAATCATTTATCCATGAGATCCTTGACCGCCCCGAACCGGGTGACCGACTGCCAGGCACACTTGGTACTACTGCAATTGCGGTTTATAATGGCGCCCATATAGTCCGCACACATGATGTGGCGCCAACCATTGATGTGGTTCGCCTGGCCAAAATGCTGCGTGATGGTGGCTGTGAAAACGCTAAATTAACGAAAAACCGATGAAATAAGAATAAAACTTTAATATTAAATTCATTATTATTAACAATAACCACATTGCAATTGCAAAAAGGTTAATGACCCGGTTAGGAGAAATTTGTTAACTATGTCTAAAATAAGACGACTGGTATTAGATGTTTTAAAATCTCATAAACCATCGATCGTGGAGCTCTCTAAACAGGTAAGTGTTACAAAAGGTGTGTTTGGCGTAAACTGTTCGCTTGACGAGGTCGATCAGGATACCGAAACGATCAAGATCACCATCGAAGGTGATGACATCGATTTTGATGCGGTGGCAAATGCTATCGAAGCAAACGGGGGAGTAATACACTCGATCGACAGTGTTTCCACAGGTAAGAGATTGGTAGATGAGGTTGAGACACCGCAGGATAAATAAAAAAATGCAATGTAAAACGATTTATAAATAACGTATTTTTTTTATTTATAATGAAAGAAAATTCTAAATCCGAAGATCTAATTTCACATAAAAATAGGATTTATTATTGAGTTTGCACTATTTTTCTTGAAGCTTGGAATTCGGTGGTGACCCCTTAATCGGTTGATGTTTTGTGATAAGGAAATGTCAGCAGTTCTTTCAACGACCAATTATGATCGATCAATCCATATTCTTTTGCAGGGGAATTCAATCTCTTCTTTCCACCTTAATCAAAATAGGATAA
>JAEHCK010000021.1 GCA_020696345.1 Thermoplasmata archaeon
AAAAAGAAAATTTATGGAGGCAAAAAAATGGAAAAAATGAACAGAAATTTAAAAACAACAATAACAAAATTAGTTATTGTTGGAATGATATTGTTTTTGATCATGTCGGCAGTGCCGATGATGACAGCGAACTCAAGTGTTGATGTAACCATCAATTTTAAAGACCAGACCGGGGACTTTGCACCAATCAACGAGAAGGTATATATCTATGGCCACGGTTGGAAAACTGATGGAGAAACGATCAATGTCGAGGAAGGTAAGACAATTTACTACCGTGCATACTATAAACAAGGCAGCGGTTTATATGGTCTGAAACTCGGCTATAATGTTCCAACTGGTGGCGGCACACTCGATGTCGAGTTCCAAAAGATCGAAATGGACTTCGAGGACCAGACCGGTGATATTGCAGGCGGAGATAAGCGAGTATACATCTACCATGTTGGTTATTGCGAAGACGGCGAGTTTGTGACAGTCCCGGATTCCAGTACAGTATATTACCGGGCCTACTATAAAGCTGGTTCTGGGCTGTACGCACCAAAAGATAGTGAGGTTATAGATGTCGAGAATGAGCTTTTGGTCGAGTTCAGAACTTTTACAGTACAATTCACAGCTGGATTGTCATATACAGGCGCTGAGCGCGTTTATATCTACCATGTGGGTTATCGTGCTAATAATGTTGATGTGACAGTTCCGAAAGACAGCACGATCAACTATCGTATGTATTACAAGCAGGGTAGCGGTCTGTACGGTACAAAAGGCAGTGTAAAGATCGAAACCGGCAGCGAAACGTTCAACCCGAACTTCAAAACGGTGACCATGAATTTCGTAGATCAAGATGGAAATGCACTCACTATGCCGACCGCGACAGGTAATGAGCAGGTATATATCTATAACATAGGCTATCAAGGAAATGGTGCAGTAGTAGTAGTTCCTGATGACAGTACACTTTACTATCGTGCCTACTACAAAGTCGGCTCAGGACTATACGGTCAAAAAATGAACCAGCCCGTTGCCGCAGTGAGTGTGATAAATGTTCCGTTCACCATTGTAGATGTCTACTTTATAGACCAATATGGTGATGATCTAACCAGCCCGCCCGCAACAGGTAACGAGCGCGTATATATTTACCATGTTGGTTATCGAGCGCAAAACTCCCAGGTAGTAGTTCCAAGGGACTGTACATTATATTATCGAGCATATTACAAACAGGGCTCCGGGTTATATGGTCCAAAGGAGAACACACCTATTACCGGTACAACGGATTACATTTCAGTAAGATACAAGATAATCGAGGTGAACCTCAAGGACCAGAACGGCGAGCCAGAACGCCAGACACCCGACCCGTCAACACATAATGAGCGAGCGTATATCTATCATATCGGCTATGTCAAGGACGGTGACGAACTTGTTGCGCCACTGGGTAGCAAACTTTACAATCGGGCGTATTACAAGCAGGGCTCGGGACTTTACGGTCCTTTGGATAAGGACGATGTAGTAACGTGCACTTGGGATGTGCTCAATGTTGAGTACAAGACACTTACCTTGAAATTCGTTGACCAGGATGGTGTTGACCTTGGTACCGGTGACGCGCGTATATATATCTACCACATCGGTTACAGACAGAACGGCGATACTATCATGGTGCCTCTGAACAGCAAACTCTATTATCGAGCATATTACAAACAGGGCAGCGGATTATACGGTCCGAAGCTGGACATACAGGTTGACTGCAGTTTTGAAGTCCTGGAGGTGACCTTCAAGCGTATCACAATCGATCTCACGGCCTGTATCTTGAAAGGCACCGAGAAGATCTATATGTACCATGTGGGTTACCTTGGCGATGGCGCCGAGGTCATCTTACCGTTGGACTGCAAGATCTACTACCGAGCGTATTACAAGCAGGGCAGCGGGCTTTACGGGCCAAAGCTCGATAAAGATGTGGACTGCAGCTGGGAAGTACTGACAGTAGAATTCTGGACTGTGAAGTTCCGTGTGGAACAAAGTACTGTTCTTGTGAGCGGTGCACAAATATATGTGTATCATGTCGGGTATATTGCCAATGACGGAACGTGCACAGTCCCCATGGGCAGCACGGTTTATTTCAAGGGAAAGGTCGGCAGCACATGGTCAACCAAGTACAACAAGCTGGTCGAGAAGAAATGGAACTTGGCAATTATCGAATGGGATGGTAGTGCGTTCACTGGGCTGAACTATTATACTGAAGTGACCTTTAAGTTCTATGATCAAGATGGACCATTGAGCAGCAGTACTGCATTCACGGGTAATGAAAGAGTTTACATTCGTTATTATGCTCAGTATGTAACTGATGGTTTTACATACCGTGTTGCATCAGGAACAACTATACAATATAAAGTATGTTATAAACAAACTACTTCATATTTATGTACAGGATATATTTCGACACAAGCATTAACAACAAATATCATGTTTAAAACGATCACATTTGATTTCAAGGACCAGATTGGAGATCTATCTGGTACCGGCAACGAGCGTGTCTACATCAGATATGCTGCTTTGTATCTTGCTGATACACAAGCCATCGCGATTCCCATGGGTGCAACACTCGAGTATAAGGTTTGCTACAAGGCTACTACATCATATCTGTGCACTGGATATAAAAGCGAACCTGTAGATTGTGATGAAGGAACTCTTGATGTATATTTCAAAACAATAACCTTTGATTTCAAGGACCAAAATGGGGATCTAACTGGTACCAGCAACGAGCGTGTCTACATCAGATATGCTGATTTGTATCTTGCCGATACACAGGCCATCGCAGTTCCCATGGGGGCAACAGTCGAGTATAGAGTATGTTACAAGGCTACGACCTCATACCTGTGTACAGGCTATAAAAGCGAACCTGTAGATTGCGATGAAGATATTCTTGAAGTATATTTCAAAACTATCACATTCGATTTCTGGGACCAGAACGGAGATCTAACCGGTACCGGCAACGAGCGTGTCTACATCAGATATGCTGATTTGTATCTTGCCGACACGCAAACCATTGCAGTTCCTATGGGTGCAACACTCGAGTATAGGGTTTGCTACAAGGCAACAACATCATATCTATGCACAGGCTATAAAAGCGAACCTGTAAACTGCGATGAGGATACACTACAAGTATTCTTTAAAACAATTACATTTGATTTCAAGGACCAGAATGGAGATCTAACGGGTACTGGAAATGAGCGTGTCTACATCAGATATGCAAATTTATATCTGGGCGATACACAATCCATCGCAATACCTGTTGGTGCAACACTCGAGTATAGGGGATGCTACAAGGCAACAACATCATATCTGTGTACTGGCTATATAAGCGAACTTGTTGATTGCGATGAAGGCTGTCTTGTAATAGATTTCTGGACAGTTTCTTTTCAGGTTGTTGACCAGACCAGCAACTTGATCGCGGGTGCACAAATTTACATTCGGTATGCCAACCTTTATTTAGCTAACGATGAAACCATCTCGTTACCTGTAGGAAGCACTGTGGAACATAGAGGAAAAGTTGGAACAGTAATGACAGGTTATAAATCCAAATCGGTGGATAAGACGTGGACGCAAGGAGTGCATACATATGATACCACCACAAATACATTCACTGGGTTAACATACAATTATCAAGCACCATATACCACAACGGCAGTAACATTCAAATTCGTTGACCAGGACGGCTGTCCAATACCTACAACCCATACACAGCGGATAAAGATCGATGGAGTCAGTGGATATTTTGATGATGGATATACCATGACCGGCCTCACCAATGGCCAGACAATTAAGTATACTCCATACTATAGCTCAAGCAGCCCGGGATATTATATAGCAGGAACACAACAGAGCTTCAATTGGGCGACAGGACAAGAATATCAATATGTTGAGTTCCACCGTGTGTTGTTCAAATTTGTAGACCAGGGTAATAATCCACTTAGCGGTACAGATCATAGGATAGAGATCAAGAGCACCAATGGTCATAGCATCGGTTACAGAGAACATTGTGATGTGGAGTACTTCCCACTGGGCTCTACTGTAAAATATTGGGCGAAATATTCCAGTACTAGCCCGGGATATCATATAGTAGGTTCACAAGTGACATATAACGCAGATTCCACGGTACCGATCGAACATGTGAAATTCCATAGAGTCAAATTCAATTTCGTTGATCAGTATGATAATGTGCTTAGTGGAACAAACCATAGGATAGAAATTAAGAGCACGAATGGCCATAGTATCGGTTATCGTGCGCATGGTGCGGTTGAGTATTTCCCCTTGGGTTCGACTATTCATTATTGGGCAAAATATGCTGGCAATAGCCCAGGGTACCATATTGTTGGATCAAAAGTTATATTCCCAGCTGATTCCACTGTACCCATCGAAGATGTTGAGTTCCACAGGGTCACATTCAACTTTGTCGATCAGGATGGCAATGTGCTCAGCGGGACCAATCATAGAATAGAGATCAAGAGTACTAACGGCCATAGTATTGGTTACAGAGAACACGGAGATGTTGAGTATTTCCCCTTGGGTTCGACTATTCATTACTGGGCAAAATATGCAGGCAATAGCCCAGGGTATCATATAGTAGGATCGAAAGTAATCTACGATGCGGATTCCAATGTGCCCGTTGAGGATGTGGAATTCCACAGGGTCACATTCGTGTTCCGTGACCAGTATGGTAATGAGCTCAGTGGTACTGCTCATAGGATAGAGATCAAGAGTACTAATGGACATAGTATTGGTTACAGAGCCAATGGAGCTGTGGAGTACTTCCCATTAGGTGCTACAGTTCACTATTGGGCAAAATATGCCGGCAATAGCCCAGGGTACCATATAGTAGGGTCAAAAGTAATATATTTAGCCGATTCAAATGTACCGAATGAAATTGTTGAATTCCATAGAGTTACATTCATTTTCAAAGACCAGTTTGGAGATGATATTAAATGCACTGATCATCGTATAGAAATTAAGAGTACAAATGGTCACTCTATTGGTTATCGTAAAGATGGTGACACGGAATGGTTCCCCAAAGGAGCTACAATTAACTATTGGGCGAAATATTCAGGCACAAGTCCGGGATATCATATTGTTGGTTCAAAGGTAATTTATTTGGCAGATTCATGTACAAGGATCGAGAGGGTGTATTTCCATAAAGTCACATTCCAGTTCGAAGATCAATATGGAAATGAAATAAGCGGGACACAGCATAGAATTCAAATCACGAGTACAAATGGCCACAGTATTGGTTATCGTGCAAATGGTGCTGTTGAGTATTTCCCGCTTGGGTCAACAGTAAGGTACTGGGCAAAATATTCCGGTACCAGCCCGGGCTACCATATTGCCGGACCACAACAAACATATGCGGCAGATTCCATAGTACCGATCGAGAAAGTGAAATTCCAGGAGCTCATCTGTCGCGTCAAGGATTCCAGTGGAAACTTGATCAGTGGTGCAAAGATATACATATACAGCTCAAATGGACATAGTGTTGGTGGAATAAATAATGGAGCTACGGTAATAATTCCGTTAGACGCCTCGATCAAGCATAGGGGTTTCGTGCCGATAAATACTTATTCAGCAACGAGTCCTTTAAAAACCATTACCAAAGACATAATAGGAATCAATTATGTCTGGGACGGTAGTACCTGGAGCGGACCGATATATAATCTGGTTTGGTATGTAGATGCTTCATACAGTGGCACAGAGACCGGTTCACAAACACAGCCATTCGACACCATTGGAGAGGCGGTAACTGCTGCCATAGATGGTGATAGGATAATGGTGGCAGCAGGTACTTACAATGAAAATGCAAATATTGGCAAAAGTCTAACCGTAATCGGTGCCGATAGAGATACAACGATCATTGATGGTGGGGAAAGCGGTGATGTTGTACATATTACTGCTGGTGGGACAATATTTAAAGGTTTCACGGTGACAAATGCTGGAACTACTGATGGGCTTGATGGTATTGAAATCAATAACGCTGACTACTGCAGAATTGAAGATGTCAATGCCTCTGATGGTAATCATATTGGTATTCGTTTGACAAGTTCTAATTATTGTGTGATCAATAATAATCATGTTACTAACAACATTCTCGGTATTTATTCAGGTTGGAGTACAAATAATGAGTTTGGGTTTAACTATATAAATAACAACCCAGCAAACGGTATACAATTAGCGTCCAGTGTTTCAACTGATTCATGGGTGCACAATAATACTGTGATCAAAAATGGCGTATATGGTTCACCAACTGGCGGGATTTTCCTTTGGGGCAGCGGCTCTAAGAATAACATAATTGAGTATAATTACATTGACGGTAATAATGATGGCATACATTTCCGAGCTAGTGGTATCACAGGAAATATTGTTCATGATAACACAATAACAAATTGTTTAGGTGCAGGAGTTAGATATACTCATAGTGCAGGCCCGAACACATTTTACCATAATAGTTTCATTAATAACGCTGCTCAAACAGTTTCAACTTTAGCATCCGATACATGGGACAACGGTTATCCCTCGGGTGGTAACTACTGGGACACATATACTGGTGTGGATGTCAAAAAGGGCGCCGCTCAAAATATTGCCGGTGCAGATGGCATAGGTGATACCGCATACTCGGTCCCTGGTGGTGGTACGGATAACTATCCGTGGATGTACCAAGATGGAGGATATACCTGGGTTTATTTACTGGATAGTGATGGTAATTTTATGGATACGGGTATAAATATCAAATATAAGGTCGGCAGCACCTGGCATACATTTGGTGCAGGCACTACTTCAGGTGGTAGAGTAAATGCTTGGATACCAAGCGGATCTTATTACTTTACATTGACACATGCAGAAAGCTCTACAACTAATACCAAATACCAAAATATCGGCTCGAATCCGATCGTAGTGTTCCAGACCGAGTTGGTCACCATGGAACTGCGTTGCAGTAAGGGTTGTCTGATGGATACTGGTTCTAACCTCAGATATAAGATTGGTAACAATTATCCAACATTTGGCTCAGGCAGTACATCAGGAGGCGCGATAGGCCAAGAGACCATGGAGATGTTACCTGGTTCATACTATTTCTATCTAACACATACAGAGAGCAGTACCTCAGGTACCATTTACCAGAACATCGGCACCAATCCGACCGTGACCTTCCAGACCGTAAAAGTGACCATAGAACTCAGAAAGAGCGATAATACCCTGATGGATACTGGTTCTAACCTCAGATATAAGATTGGTAACAATTATCCAACATTTGGCTCAGGCAGCACCTCCGGAGGAGCGGTAGGCCAAGAAACCGATGAACTGCTTCCAGGCTCTTATTATTTCTATTTGACACATTCGGAGAGCAGTACCTCAGGTACCATTTACCAGAACATCGGCACCAATCCGACCGTGACCTTCCAGACCGTAAAAGTGACCATGGAACTCAGAAAGAGCGATAATACCCTAATGGATACTGGTTCTAACCTCCGATATCAGATTGGCAGCAATTATCCAACATTTGGCTCAGGCAGCACCTCCGGAGGAGCGATAGGCCAAGAAACCGATGAACTGCTTCCAGGCTCTTATTACTTCTATTTAACACATACAGAGAGCGCTACTTCTGGCCAGATCTACCAGAATATCGGTACTAACCCAACGGTGACCTTCCAGACCGTAAAAGTGACCATGGAACTTCGGGATAGCAGTAATACCTTGATGGATACTGGTTCTAACCTCCGATATAAGATCGGCGGCAATTATCCAACATTTGGCTCGGGCAGCACCTCTGGAGGAGCTGTAGGCCAAGAAACCGATGAACTGCTCCCAGGCTCTTATTATTTCTATTTGACACATTCGGAGAGCAGTACCTCAGGCAGCATTTACCAGAACATTGGCACCAACCCAACTGTGACTTTCAAGACTGCGAAGGTAATCTCTGATTCCGGAAAATGTACAGACTATAAGGTAGGTTCGACTTGGTACACCTTTAATAACCCTATTCAAATGTTAACAGGGAGCTATTATTTCAAATTCAGTGATATTCCAACCCAATACATTGCAATAGTCGCTGGAGAAAACCATATATACTAATTCAACGAGAAACGAAAAGAACACCAAACTAAAAAGTGTGATTAGAGATCATCACACTTTTTTCTTTTTTTTTTTATTAAATATATTTATATAATCGATTAAATATATTCAAAAACTATTAAATGGTAAAAGCAATTAATAATTGGAAGAAAATATAGGTAAGATTAAATATTTATATTATATTTTATTACCTTATCAATACTCGAAAATTTAGGGTGGAATATGATAAGGAAAAAAATAAGCTTAGTAATAAAAATAGGTATAAGCATACTATTGATACTGACAGTGCTGCAAATTATGCCCTTTGAAGTGGAAAAGGTAGAGGCAGTGTCAGCAGGATCTACAGGTGTGCGGTTTTCTTATAATGATTTCACGGATTGTTTTTTTCAGAATCTAACGCAAACTTGGAACGGATCAAATGCAGAGGTAAAGCTTATTAAAAATTACGAGAGTGAACATCTCCTTGACGCGAATACTGTTGCCTTGTGGCATTGTAATGAAACCATTGGCGGCACAATATATGACGAAACCCCAAATAATAATAACGGGTCACTCTATGGTACTAGTTGGAGTGCTGCCGGCAAATTTGAATATGCCTTAGACTTCAATGGTAATACCGATTATGTAAAGGTCCCAACTTCTACCAGCTTGAATATTACTTATGAGCTTTCCATGGAAGCCTGGATCTACCCGCGTTCTTATGGTGCTGAACCAAGCGGTATAATTCATAAGACCGAGTATTCTGGCTCAAGTTATGACGGCGCCTATAGACTGATGGTGGATGCAGGTAGAATAATCTTCGGGATCAATGGAACATTCGATTCGAATGAACTTTATGGGAACACTTTAATTCCTACGGGTGATTGGACACATGTTGCAGGGGTCTATGATGGTTCGACAATGAAGATATATATAAACGGTGTGTTAGACATATCAGATGGTTTTACCTCGTCCATTAACTCAACTGATGGTGATATTTATATTGGGCTTTATTGGAATGGTACTCCCACGAATAATTTATTCGATGGCCTCATGGATGAGGTCCGCATCTCAAAAAGCGCAAGAACACCGGGCAATTTTGTTCCTTTTGGTACTTTGACTTCTGCGGCAATCGACAATATTCAAGATGTTAATTATTATACAATAAATTGGACGGCAACAACAACCATATCTACTACCATAACATTTCAACTTCGTACAGGAGCCACACAAACAGACTTATTATCCACTAGTTTTGTAGGTCCGGGTGCTCTTAAGGAAAATTATTATGTGAATTCTCTTGGTGATTCTATTTGGTCAGGTCATAATGGCCACAGATGGATGCAGTATAAAGCCTATTTTTATACTACAGATCCATTGGAGACGCCAATTCTAAATGAAGTCGGGGTTGTGAATAACATGCTTCCAACTGTCAATATTACAACACCGATCGCGGAACAACATGGAGATATTGAGATCAAATACAAATTATTTGATTTTGATCCTATACCTGACTATTGCGATATTATTGCAGAGTATAGTACAGATAATATGACTTTTTTACCCGCCATGCCAGGTATCGGTGGAAATGGTACATACGATTTACAGGCATCAACCTTTGGAATTTCATATACTTTTATTTGGTCCTCGGATGACGATCTCCCAGAAATGGATCAGGAAACCGTTTATTTTAGAATTACACCCGAGGATTCGGAGATAGGAATATCAAATACTACACTACCATTTCATGTTGATAATAACGATCTTCCAATTATTTCAAATCTAACAGTATCCGGCAACTTTAGTGACATCAAAATACAATATGATCTATTTGATACTGAATTTGATTTTTGTGATCTAATAGTAGAGTATCAAGGCGGTTCAGTTGGTAATACATGGATTATTGCAACCATAAATGAATCAGTTTACTGGATTGAACCAGGAACTGGGCAAAATGTGATCTGGCATTCGGCTATGGATGAGTATGGTCAAGAAGCAGATAATTATGAGATCAGAATAACACCTTTTGATACCGAGGAGGGTATCTCTGCAACATCGGCGGTATTTAGTTTGGATAATAACGAGGTTCCCGTAGTACAAAATATCTCGATCACAGGTAGTTCAGGAGAGATCATTATTACATACTCACTTATAGATATTGAATATGACGTATGTGTATTGATCGTAGAGTATCAAGGTGGTTCAGCCGGTAATAATACCTGGACCAATGCCACTACATTTGAACCACTTATTGATATCTGGCCAGGGAATGATTTGAGCCTGATTTGGCGCTCAGGAGTAGATGAATCCGGTCTTGAAGCAGATAATTATCAGATCAGGATTACACCCATGGATAAGGATAAGGGACTCCCAATTGTATCAGACATATTTAGTGTTGATAATAACGATATTCCAATAATCAACGATGTTATCACCATGGGGAACATGGGTGACATTCTTCTAATGTTTGATATTGTGGATTTTGAAAATGATGTTTGCGATCTAATTGTTGAATATCGCGGCGGTTCAGCCGGTTCTAACTGGACAAATGCTACAACTGTAGGGTCTACATTTAATATAATACCAGGAATTGATAAGGTTTTAACCTGGCAATCGGGTCTTGATGAAAATGGTCAAAATGCAAGTGACTATGAGATTATGATAATACCATTTGATAATGATATTGGTATCCCGGGAATTTCAGACAAATTTCAATTAGATAATAAAGGACCGAGAGTCAAGTCAGTATCTCCATTACCTGAATCCATCAATGTAGAAATTAATGCGGATATTATTATCACTTTTAGTAAAAATATTGAACTCTCAACATTAACTCAGAATGCATTTCAAATTAGAAGTTCTGGTAATCCATTGACTCAAGTAATTCAAGGAATAATTACCTATGATGACATCAATTATGAAGTTACGATAGACCCTGATATAAATTGGGATTATGGCCAAACATGTGAAATTTTTATTATTCCGATTATTGAAGACAAATTTGGCAATTCTTTAGTAAGTCAATACAATTGGTCGTTTACTACTATGGATATAAATTATGATACAGATGGCGATCACATGACTGATTTTTGGGAAAAAACTTATGGACTCGATCCTTATAATGCAAATGATACAAACAATGATGAGGATTTTGATGGATTAACAAATCTACAAGAGTTCTATAATGGTACGAATCCTACATTAACAGATACTGACGGTGATGATTTTAGTGATGGTGAAGAAGTGGAAGCAGGTACTGACCCGTTGGATGAAAATATGTATCCTAGAAAAGAAGGGGATGATAACAAAGAGAAACAAATTAATTATTTCCCATATATACTTATAGCAATAATAATCATAGTAATTGTAATTATTATATCTGAGTTTTTATCAAAGGCAAAATCAGAGCTAAAGGAAAAGGAAACTACTTCAAAAAAGACCACGAAGGCAAATGGGATTAAGGTCGATGAAACCTCTGAACTTCTTACAGTTGCCTCTTTTAAAGTACCTAAAAAACCATGTAAAGTTTGTGAAAAGAATTTTCAATCAAATAAAGTAGCTTATCGATGTAAATGCGGTGCATTCTATCATCCTAAATGTTCATCTGATCTGAATCAATGCATGAACTGTGGCAACGATATTGATGAAGATAAACTATTAGTATTTCTTAAGCCACGTAAAAGGGTATATGTAAAAAAAATGCACCCGGAGCCCATTGTTGAAACTGTTAAACCCATAACCCAACAATCATTAACCACCGAAAGGTGTAACACATGTTTAGGTCCAGTCAAAACCGCGCTAACTCTAGCTAAATGGGATTTTGGAAAAAACCATCATTTAACTTGTGCATATCGTGTAGGTGAATGTTTAGAATGCGGTACAAAATACGATAAAGTAACTCTTGATCTTGATAAATTCATAATACCTCAGGAGAAAGAAATTATTGAAGAATCTCAAGAAATAAAAACTCAAGAAACAGATACATTCGAAGAAAAAATATAGAATGAAGAAGCACACAGCATATTCTTAAAAAAAGCGTTGTAAAGGGTGAAATAGATATTGACACTCATAGGGAGTTAAAAAAAAGATCGAATGATTTATTTGATATAGAAAAGAAAAATTAAAAATAGTTGGTTTTTCCTATAACATTTCCCTTTTGTCTATTATCTAACATCCATATTAAAAAATAATCGATAACTTGGGTAGAGAATAACATGCAAAACGCCTCATCTAAAACAATTCAACTTGACGATCACAAAGGTCCGAGAATAAAGCACGGTTTGAGGTCCAAGTTTATTCATTCGAGAAATAAAAAGATATTTGGGAATTTATTTAAAACTTTTAAAGAAGTCATGGTAATAGTTATAATAATCTTGGTCGTTTTTAGTAGTTTATGGTTTTATACCGATAATTGGCCACCATTAGCGATTGTTGAATCAAAGAGTATGATGCACGGTGCGGACAGCGCAATAGGTACAATGGATACTGGGGACATAGTATTAATTAAAAGTGTTTCAAACCGACATGATATAAAAACATATATCGAAGGTCAAAAGTCCAACTACATGACCTACGACTCTTATGGGGATGTAATTGCTTTCAATAAAAATGGAGATTCAAGCACAGCATTAATACATCGTGCAGTTGTGTGGATCGAGTATAACGCTTCTGGGCACAACAATGATTCTGCTTTGTATGGATTTGGAAGTTTTGACATACCCTCTATGGGTCTGTATGATGTCACTCAAGTTAAACTCAAAGATTATGATCCAGGGCATATTACTTTATATCTAGATCTGAAGACTATATTATATAATTTTAAGAATTATAATCGTAAGCCGCATGGCGGTTTCCTTACTAAGGGAGATAATAATCTTGAAATCGACCAGTTCAGTTTATTTACAGATTCGAGTGGTCGACCACTAGAACCCATTGTAAATGATTGGATAATAGGTAAAGCAGAAGGTGAAGTTCCATGGTTCGGGTTAATTTCATTATACGCGTCAGGTAAAACCTCAAATCCTCAAAGTACACCGCCAGATACTAGTATAGTTATGCTCATTGTGTCAATTATAATAATAATAATATTAATACTTATAACTCCACAAATAAAGTTTTTAAATCTTAGAAGAATTAGACAAAAGAGACGCAGGAGGGAAGAAGTTACTCTAGATCTAGATATGGACATTAATAAGGAGAAAGATTGGAAGGTTTTTTTGCGTGAAAAGGAACTGAAAGTCATTGAAAAGAATATCTTATTAAAAGAGAAGAACCTGGAAAGCAAGCTGGATGAGATCGTATTAGAAACTAAAAAGGTTGACGAGAAAATCAAAGATAATATAAAGTTTGAAAAGAGCTTGAACCAAAAGAAGGAAGAATTAGAGATCGAGCTAGAGAGATCATCTGCTCAGAATGCAGCCCTTTTAGATTCTAGCCAAGGCCAATATCAACGCCCGAAACCTTTGGGTGAACCACTTCAAATTGAACTTGATAGTGAACTCAATGATATCGGACTCTATGTTCAACATAGCAAGCAATTAGGTTCTACTATTGCATCTGAGTTCGGAACCACATCGGTTCAACCTGATGTTGTGTCCATTCAGGTTCATTATGATCTACAATTGCCGGTAGAACAACAAGCACCATCAGAGCTTCAATCATTTCCATGTCGAAGTTGTAAAGAACAGTTCATGGCAATTCCTGGGCTGGAAACTCAAATAGTAGCATGTCAAAAATGTGGTAGTCCGAACATAGTTCTAAGTGTAGAAAAACCTCCACTCCCCGCTCCCACACCTGTACCTATCACACCGCTTGCCCCCACTACTCCAGCACCTGCACCTGTCACACCGCCTGCCCCCACTACTCCAGCACCTGCACCTATCACGCCCCCCGCACCAACCACTCCCGCACGGGCACCTATGGCGATGCCTGTTATTACACACACACCCACACCCACACCCATGCCTGCCCCTACACCTATAACACCTGCATTTGCACCTTCACCTTTACCGGCAAAGGCAACGACCGCTTATTCAGCTCCAAGGGCTGATTATTTCTCTCGAAAAGCCAGGGTAACCGAAAATAAACCAGAAACACCAATACTGAAACCGGAGTTTCAACAATCATATAGTGAATTATCTACATGTATTGAGCAAGTAGTTAAAATCAATATGCAAAAGCTTGCAGATCTATTAGGTGACCCCAATAATCCTATCAAATTCTATGAATCAGGTAAATTGATCTACCCAAAGGTCACGATGGTACAAAAAAGTGTATATAAATATTTTGAAACCCGTGAAATGGATATATTACTAATACAACGTGATGTCAAAGATTATATGTTAATAGCCAATGAATCTCAAGACAGTGCCGATGATACACTCTTACCCATTCAAGATGAATTATTCGCAATAAATACCCTTGGTTATGCGACCTTTCATGCACTGGAAGATTGGGCAAAACTGGATCACATGCAAAAATTTGCAATTTCCAAGTGTATCTTTGATTTTACGGATATTTAAAAAATAATCTATAACTTGGGTAGAGAATAACATGTAAAAAGCCTCATCTAAAACAATTCAACTTGGCGATCATAAAGGTCCGAGAAAAAAGCACGGTTTGAGATCCAAGTTTATTTTCAAGAGTAGTGAATCGTACCAATGGAATTGTATTGGGGGCGTCGACACAGCACTTTTTATATATGCTGTGGTCGATTCCCGATTCCCAACTCACGATCCCTGAATAAATTAAAAAAGATCATTATTATTATTATTATTGCGCAAATTATAAAGCTTGGTAGATATATGTCCATTTCCCCATAGAACAAATGATAACATGGGAGAGCGCGCCGAGGTGGGGCGCACAGGGAAGGCAAGAACCGAGCACAACGATTTTCCTAAAAATAAATACCAATAGATCTTGAGGTGGCATAGAAAAAAATTGGGAGAGCAATGAACGATTAACAGTGAACATAGAGATCTTAATAATGTTAGTTGCTACTGTTTTTACAGCAGTAGTGGAAACGAATGCAGCGCCGAGGTGGGGCGCTTTAGCCCTAGGGACTCGGGAAAGCGGAATTAGGGCTTTCTTGTGAAATTCCACAAAGAAATTAGGAGTGATGAAAGATGAAAAAAATGATAGCGATCGGAACTGTATTCATAATGGTTCTGGTGGCTTTTATTGCAATAAATGGAAATGTGAGTGCAGCCACAACTTTGTATGTGGATGATGACTATGACTCGTTGACCCCGGGTTGGGGTACGACACATTTTGACAAGATACAGGACGCGATCGATGCGGCAAGTTCAGGCGACACGATCATGGTTGCAGCGGGAACTTATGCCGAATATCTGCATATCACAACCGACGACCTGACCATTGAAGGTGCAGGGATAGATAAAAGTGTCATTGATCTGAATGGACTGACCCCATACTGGCATTACTCTGGCAGTGGTTCCTTTGCCAGTAGAGCCGGTGTTTTGATAACCGGCTACGGCAGCCCTGACCAGATAATCGAGGATGTCACATTCAGAGGCTTTACTGTGAAGAATGCCGGTCTCAACCCACCGACGACGGCAACTGGCACCCATACTGCAGTCGCCTCCTCTACGACGACGCTCACAGATAGCACAAAATCATGGGCGACTGATGCGTTAGTCGGTCAATGGATACATAACTATGGTGATAAAGATCCGGCAGACTGGAACCCCGCTCGAAGTTACGGGCTGATCACGGGCAATGATGCTACGACAGTGACTGTCGCATCCCTTTCTAAAGGTAAGGAAAATGACTGGGATACTGGTGACCCATACCTGATCACGCCTTATGAGGAGTTCCATAATACAATCTGGATCCATCATCCCAACTACGATGGTCTAAGAGGCATCGCTATTGGCAATGGCAAGGACGTCCTAATCCAGAACTGCAAAGTAACGCGCTGCGGTGTGGGAGGTATCAGCTCCGGATATGCCCGACTCGTCTCCACACACAAATACAGTGAAGGTATAACCGTTGACAACTGTATTGTAACAGACCACCTTACATCTGGAATAAGCATCGGACAGCATGTGGGGGCATTGACTGTAACCAATAACATCGTTGAGAGAAACAAAAGACCGGACTACGTGGATGCCAGCCGTGAAAACGCTGGACGTGGTATCGAAGTATCAGGCACCAAGTATTACGGCAAGGCGTCAGGACTCATAGCCAATAACAAAGTTAATGATAATGGTTTCGAGGGTATCATTTTGGCCAAGTATATTGATGGTGTGACTGTAGAGAACAATAAAGTCACTAAGCATAATCTTGACCAGGATGGAGCAGGCATTTTCTTATATGGCGACAAATCTAATCCTGCAAACTGCAAGAACAATATCATCAGGGATAATAAGGTCGAAAAGAACATACGAGGCATAGTGGGCTACTACGCATCGTATAGCACAATCGAAGGCAACAAGATCAAAACGGACTCTGGCGCTTTCCCTGAAGGACAGGGTGCGATCAAGATAGACGGCAGCAATAACATGCTAGTCAAGGACAATGATATCAGCTGCGACGGAACTGGGATCACGGTTCAGAATACATGGAATGACGTCGAATCATATGACAATACATTTACCGGTAATACGATTAAAAAAGCAAAGTTCGCTGGCATTTACATCCGCGCTGGTGCCCATGACAACGAATTTACGTACAACACTATCAAAGAGACCAAGATTTTGACACGAGGTACAGAGACCCAGGCTGACGGTGTGTTCATCAATGATGACGCGGGCACTGGCAACGTGTTCCACTACAACACCATCGAGAAAAATAAAGGCGATAGCATGGAGAGCCAGATCACTGCAACCATTGATGCGGAATTCAACTACTGGGGCGATAAGGACCCCAGCGACGATGTTGTGGGAAATGTGGATTACGACCCGTGGCTTGGCAAAAAGGTTGGCGGTAAACACCAGGAGTACCATACTGCTACAGATATCCAGTACACGATCGACGAGACAAGTGCTGGAGACACGGTAAAAGTTCATGCAGGAACATATAATGTAGCAACCCAGATCACCATCGATAAGGCATTGAAGCTAAAAGGTGAAGATGCTGCGACCACGATCATTAATGGTCCCGGAAGTTCTGTGAATATACCTTGCGAGGGATTGATTGCTGTAGATGGTGTATCCGGGGATGTAACTATCGAGAAATTTACTCTGCAGAACGCTCCTGAACGCGCATTTACATGGAGTACAAGTCTGCTTGTAGTGAAAAATTTGCCGGCTAACGCCAAAGTAACCATTAAGGACAACATACTTGTAGGCCGCAACAATAATAATGCATTCGATACTGGTATCTGGATCGGTGAAGGCAGCTCTACATCACAAGTAACCATTAAAGATAATGATCTATCCAGAATGTTTACAGGCATTTTGTTGGAAAGAATGTTAGGCCCGTCGAATGTCGAGAAAAACGATATCCACCACCTAGTGGCTGGGGTTTGGGGGCCGTTCACCTCGGCACCTCAGGGGCTCCGGTATCTCACATATCTAGGTGATGTCAACACTGAACAGCTCGCGAAGAAGAACACATTCAGAAATTATGCAGGCTATTGTATATGTGTCCAGGGCGGCCATGCCTGGATTGGCGACGGAAAGTTCACAGATATGAAGATAAAAGATAACACATTAAATGCAATAGGCAGTGGCCCAGAAGATGCGCATGTCGGTATCGTTCTTTTAAATGACTATGCAACCAGTTACAGTGCAAGTGGGGTCCATAATGCAGAAATCACGGGAAACACGATTACAACAGGCGGAACTGGTAGTAAGGGTATTGTCATTGACGGCCATAATACAGGGATAGAGATCCATAAAAATACAATAACTGCTTTGGAAACCGGCATACTTGTTCAAGCTACAGTGGGTACGCCTGGCATTACCGTGAACAAAAATAATATCTATGGTAATACAAATTATGGACTTAACAATTTAGCCAGCTCAACAGTCGATGCCGAGAACAACTGGTGGGGACACAAAAGTGGACCTGGTGGTATCGGCCCAGGTTCAGGAGATGCCGTCAGTGCCTACGTAGATTACGACCCCTGGTTGAAAAAGAAAGCTAAATAAAACACGACATAGAACAATAACGGCAATTTTAAGAGGTCATTTTTGACCTCTTTTTTTTCTTTTTTTTTTAATATTATTGCACAAAATATATAAATTAGTTGACATATGTCCATTTCCCCATAGAACAAATGACAGAAGGGGAGGAGGAAGGTGCGCCGAGGTGGGGCGCATTAGGGAAGGCAAGAACCGAGCACAACGATTTTCCCAGAAACAAATACCAATAGATCTTGAGGAGGCATAGAAGAAAATAGGGAGAGTAATTAACAGTGAATATAGAGATTTTAATATGTTAGTTGCTACTGTTTTTACAGCAGTAGTGGAAACGAATGCAGCGCCGAGGTGGGGCGCTTTAGCCCTAGGGACTCGGGAAAGCGGAATTAGGGCTTTCTTGTGAAATTCCACAAAGTAATTAGGAGTGATGAAAGATGAAAAAAATGATAGCTATTGGAATAGTATTAATGATGGTGCTGGTGGCCTTCGTGGCTATCGGCGGAGGAGCAATGTCAAAAGGGCCAAAAGGGCCAAAACCGCCAAAAGTGCCAACTTGGCACGTGGACGATGATGGTATAGTTGGCGTGAACTGTGATTACAACACGATCCAAGCGGCAGTAGATGCTGCAAGCCCTGGCGATGAGGTCATTGTGCAGCCGGGAATGTACGTGGAGAGCGTGACGATCGACAAAAGCATCAAATTAAAAGGCAAAGATGCAACCATCAAGTGCCCGACCACACCAGAAGACGCATACTTAGCTGAGAGTTCCGCGAAGTATCAATATCTTGTAGGTATTTTTGGAGGAACATACAATTCTGGCATCGACACCTATTCTGGTTCTGGAACGGTCTCTGTAGAGATGTCCGGGTTCACCGTGGACGCTAACGACTACTCACCATCAGTCAGGTGGTGCACCATACTCATGCGTAATGCGAACAAGGACAACGGCAAATCAAAGATCCATAAGAACGAGCTCATAAACGCCAACGTGAACGGCAAGGAGACCTTTGGCATCCTTGGATACGGTACCATGGACGTCGAGATCAAGAACAACATCATAGACCAGTTCGCCCGCGGAGGCATCGGCATGTACAGCGGTGTGTCAAATATCGAGAAGAATGAGGTTATCGGACCCGGTTTGGGTGTCCCCGTGACCTGGGCCCCCAATGGTATCCAGATCGGCTATGGAGCTTCCGGAAAGGTCTCTAACAATGAGGTCACTGGCTGCGGCTGGCCGGGGACAGCTTGGGCTGGAACTGGCATCCTGATTGTCGATACAAGCGATGTCAAAGTGGAGAAGAACTGGGTTCACGATTGCGAGACAGCTATTGGTATATGCGACTTCCCAGAATCGCTTTATGGATCTATATGGTCCGGAATTGTTTCGAATATTGTTGTTAAGGGTAATACTGTCACTAACAACGAGTGGGGAATAGACATCGTTAACGAATGTGATAATGTCAAGGTCGAGAAGAACATAATCACCGACAACACATATGATGGCATCGACGTCTATGACTACAGCATCTGGTACCCATTGTATTCCATCAACCCGCCAACTAACATCAAGATCAAGGACAACACGATTGCAGGAAACGGTGGCGATGGACTATGGGTCGGAAGTACAGTTACACAAACAGTGAATGCCGAGAAGAATTGGTGGGGTGCTGCTGACGGCCCAAGCGGTGATGGTCCAGGGTCTGGAGATACCGTTATTGGTAATGCGGATTACGAACCATGGAAGACAAAAGCACCCAAGTAATCTGAAATGGGACAATATCGACAATTTTAAGAGGTCATTTTTGACCTCTTCTTTTTTTTTTATGACGTATATTGGAATTTGAATGCAACCAGCCGTTTTTATGTTTAAAAACTCGATTTTTTATGAAACCTGATCCATTGGAAAAGGTAAAAGCTAAAACGTAAAAGTAAAAAGTTAAAAATTTGGTTACTTTTATCTTTTAACTTTTAAGATTTGACTTTAAAAAATGTATCAATTATTATTCTTTTTATATAGCATTTTTTATTCGTAACATTTAAATATTTTAATGCAGATTAGCATTTGCCCTCAAAAATACATAATTAGTATTTTTTTGAGTGAGAAAATTAAAGTCGAAGGAGGAAAAAAAATGACGAAATATGTAACGTATATGAGTGTAACCCTTCATCCGGAGGGTGCAAACCCCACGGAGATCACAAGGGTATTGAAAAATCTAGGCTGGAAACCAGTGTACGGCGGATATGACTATGCATACGAATGGGACAAGGACCTGACCATTGGTCGAGAGAACTTTGATAAATACTGCGATCAGATAAATACTATGCATACCAGTTTAAAAGATCTGAATGTCGCTTATAACCTAAGGACATTCGAACATGGAAAAGAAGAATTTACAACACATTATTGCTATTAAGCAATAATCGTTAATTCTTTTTTTTTTTTGAAAAAATTCTACAATAGCCCCACATGTATTGTTTCAACACTTTGTACGTTTTCAATTTGGTTCAGGGCCGCTTCGATCTCGTCGGTACCGCCTTTGCGGTCGTCTATAATGATCTGCACTTCCAACGACTTCAGACCGAACGCCACAGCCTTCTCTTCTATCTTGTTCAACTTGGCATGTTTGGGTATAGCCTTGGCTATATTTTCCTTAATGGTCTCAAGATTGATCTCCGGGCTGTCTGGCATCAACTTATAAATTATCGCAACTTGTCCCAAAATAAACACCTGTTCTTAATTATTTTATCATTTTATTTGATTATTAAAAATAAAATTCCGTGGTAATCTTTTACAGAGTATCTATCTATTTATGGTCCGACAAAACCACACTTTTCACAATTATATGCGACACTTTGGTCGCGGCACATGGTGCAGCGGCCGATCACGGTCTTTCCGCATACTGGGCATGGGAACGATGTCTCGGTGCGGTCGATCAATCTGATACCACAAGATATGCATACATCTGTTTTTTTCATGAGAACCGGTTTACCGCCACCGATGTTATTTTAGTTAAACCTTTCTATCATTAATGCTGGTCTTTATTGCAGATTGAATACCTGTTCCTTGACACCACATACATTTTCTTTTTCCCATACACGAATTGCAATTGCCAGTGCCATTACACATCGAGCATTTGTTACCCATGACCTTCCCGGAACCTGCACAGCGGTCACATTTACCCGAACCCTTACACCAGTAACATACGCCTTTGCCGTTACATGAGGTACAATTATGGCCGTTTTGTGTTGCTATTGCACCAGTGTTTATATTTGATAGTGCGGCAGCGGTATTTGGCCCTGCCTGCTGTGCGGCCGGATTTCCAGCTTGTAATTGTGGCACACTTGAAACACCTGGATTTTTTTGCACTTTATTTAATTCCCGAGTAGATTTTTCAATTAATATCCGAATTTTTTTGTTACCCGGTGCCAGTTTTTCACCCTGCCTCAATAACTTTATGGCGATATTGAAATTCCTCTGCCGAACCTTTTCTTTACTCAATATCATGATCTTCTTGAGTTTCAAGTTCTTCAAATTCTCGGAGATCGTATTTTCTGCAGGTTTCTTATCTGGTTTTTGGATCATCACGTTCAGATCTTTTGAAGCAATCTCATTCATAACATTCTCATTCAGGTTGGATAATTCGCTTCTGATATCGACCTCCAGTTTGTTATGTACATCCTCGGTAATGTTCAGGGTCTCTCTGAGTATTTTCAAGCTCGCACCAAGCTCTGGATTGGATTGTTGATCTGCAATGACATGTTTTAACATTACTCTGTACTGCTCGATATTGATAGGATCAACTCCCTTGAAAATGTTCGATGTTTGAGTTCTAACCTGTTCGGAATCTACGCGTGCCGCAGTGAGGGCAGATCATCTTTCCACCACATTTATTGCACATGCTAATCGGTAAATTACCCTCCGATCTGGCATTACCGCAATTCATGCAGCGACTGTTGATCTCTTTATTACAACCATAACAATAGACTCGCATAGGTGCCTCGTGAACGAATTTGAAAAGGTTTTACATGCCTTGATATCCTTAGTGTTAAACAGATATATAAGAATGTATATAAAAAATTTGCATAATTGAAAAACCCTACTGCTTTTTCAAAGTGGGGAATGCAATTCATTGTTAGAATGTTGGACGTAGCGCTTGATTATTAAGATGTTGGATATTTCGATTAATTATCAAGATGTCCTAAAGTTAGGTCATTGGTTATAGGTCATGGGTAATAGGTCATCGGTTATTGGTTTTCAATTTAGATGGCTAGATACCTATTACCTACCACCTACTACCTTTATTTAGCATCCTGACATCCAAACGACATATTTAACATCCCGATATCTCAACGCCATATCAAACATCCCGACATCTCAACGACATTTAGAACATCCCGACATCTCAACGACATTTAGAACATCCCGAAATCTCAACGATATATAGAACATCCTGCCATCCCAACGATATATAGAACATCCTGAAATCTCAACGATATATACAACATCCCGTTATTTCAACGATACATTCCACATCCTGTCATATCAGCGATCATATCATTGACCATTACTATTTTCCCTCTTCGATCTTTTCCAGCGTCTGAATGATACGAGGCCGATCACGATCATGATTATTACTAACGAGGAGTAGAATCCGATCTCTGCAGTGCTCATATCTTCAATTGCATGTGGGTGGCTTTGTGCACCGAAGGGTGCATGGCCCTGGATAATTGCAGATTTATCATAGGTCAATTGTTCTGGCTCTTCCCAAGCCCAAGGATCATCGGGGATGAACACGCGAAGATCCGGGTCGCCGTAATAAACCAGGTTCTCGAAAATATCCCACCACCATCCCTCGTTCAGATACTGCACGCCAACGTGTGCGATGCCGCGTTCGTATGCCTGACCCACTGTATACCCCAATACCAGATCGCGTATAAATGTCTCCATGGCAAAGGCACTGTACCATGATGTAAGCCATGGGTCGATCACCTGGAATACTGACCCGTGCCGAATTAGTGATAAGTGCAGGTATGTGTTTGCGATCAGACACGAACCGGCGCTGAACCCGACTGAATGAATATTTTCCATTGCTTCATCCAGATCCACGCCTACTTTGTATGTGGTCTGTTCCTGTTGGATAAGTGCAATTATGATGCCGTCATGAGTTTCTGGCAATATGCCCAGCTTGGTTTTTGGGCTCATGCCGGGCTGCATGTCTATGCCGATGTTACGGTTCATGGAGACCACATCCGGATCCGCCGTGCTGCCGCGCAGTGTTAATGCGTTCTCCTCATAGCCGCGCCACGGGTTTGTTTCAAACTGGTCATCATTCCAAAATCCGATCACACCGCCATTGCTGCTCCCACCGTGCATGACCTCGAGCCACATTACCGCGCCTCTGTTAAGGTTTTCCATTGTTGTGTCAAAGTTCGTGGTAAAAACCGAATCGTAGCCTAATTGTTCAAGATAATGTGGTATGACCTCGGTTGCAGTCAGGTCAGGCCAGACATTGAATAGATCATCGACCCGATCATCATTCGTGGGTGTACGAAATGGTGTAATACCTGTTGCGGTCACATAGTCGCAGCCCCAGTATTTACTGGCACGCTCGTTGAATCTATGATCGTAACTCACCCAGGACTGTAATACCGGAAATTCGCTTTCAATCTCCTGTTCGGGCTTGGTGATCTGCAATATGCCGTTTCCAAGACGAACAGATTCCGAACCCGTGATACGCATGCCATTGTTTGGATCATCCAGATCCGGGTTTACGGCAGGGTTTGCATAGATCATAGCAGGATAGAGCATGGATCGTGCTATCCAGTATGATTCGTCCACAGGTGTGCCGATGAACCTTCCGGCCACTGCCGGGCCGATCAGCATACGGTCCCAAGCTGCACCGATATCGAACTGGCCCGCCACGGTCAATATGGATTCCTGGCCGGGCCGGTCCATACCAAACGCTTCCAGCTGCTCATAAACGGCCATGCCCGTGAGCATCATACATCCTACCGATGGCGGAAGCCGGCCGGGGTATGCCTTGCGCCAGAACTCGTTATGCCAGCTCTGGGCACACGATAGGCGTGAATACATATCGGTAATAATGACTGGCGCACCGTGATGTGCCGCTGCATATGCGGCCGGGCCGATGGCTAGCGACTTTGCCTGTTCCGTATCCATGCCCTCGGTTACTTTCCAGCTGGTCCATGGATTTATCGTGGTAAACACAATATCGTTCTGGTATATTCCATCACATTTCGTCGACTCGGAGATGCGGGAATACATATCTGTACAACTGGTGATCTCTTCCACCGATAGTTTGGGCTGGAATGAGGAGCGTATACCTTTGATATTTTGAACCAATCCATTGCTGGCCTGGTCGCCAATATTGATCAAATAAACCTTCTTGACACCTAATGTGTTCAATGCATCCACGGTGGCGGAAGGTATCGATCTTAAACCAGTATACAATAATGGGATATTGTTAATTGAAGCAAATACCGCGCCGTTAGTGGCCGACATCAGGCCCTTGCCTTCTTTTTCATATATCACCTGTTTCCATGAATATTTTATGGTAAAATCTTCGCTACTGGTAGATTCGTCCATATTGACAATGCTTATGCTGTATTGCCCCCTGCCCAGCTCGGGTATCTCGATGATCTGTGAAGAGCTGCCCGAGGTTGTGACCACTGATGCGATATCCGCACCGGATGGCCCGCGGATTATTAGCCCCAGTTTACGGTTGGGATCTGTCCAGGTTAACTCGAATTTTGCATCTCTGCACATGAACGGTGTCTCCTCTTCCAAGGTTAGGTCGACACCAGGGTATAACTCGCAAGTGATGGTGTAATCGGTTTCACTATCAAACAGGCCTTCTCCCGCGCGTGTCATTGTCATTGGACCTGAGCTTGAGCCTGAACCCGAAACCGCATCATTATTCTCATACTCGGTAGTTGTGGTCAGGTCAGTATTTTCATTTTCCTCGGACTTAAATGTTAATACCGGTTTAGTGGGCATGTATGTGACCGCCGCAGACCAGTCTGCATCATCATCGTAAATGAACGACTCGATGTATTCACTTGCACCTGAGAGTACATTCCAATTGGCGGAACATGCAACCTCCGCACCATTCGGGCCCAGTGCCCAATCATATAACTGTAGGTCCGGGTCCTTGCCGCGAGCCGTGATCTCGGCGAGCGGGTTATATTCATTTCCCCAGACCATCTTTGCCTTGATGAACCTGTAATCCGGATCAATATAGAAATCGTGGAATATGGGTGAGATCGGTGCAGGCTCCGCAGTACCTTTAAATTCAACGGTCTTAACTCCCATGGCAGGTGTGGCCCCGGAGATCTCGCCTTCGGTCACAATTTCCGGCCGCTCGTAATTACCCTCGGCAACTGCCAGGACCGCCTCGTCACTGTATGCCCAGTTGTTGATCGCGATCTGAGATGCGAGTTTGGCATGATCATTCGAATTTATTACCACTCTGTTTTTGGCTGGCCACTTGGATATCACAGAGTCGATCTCGTTAGTTGGGATATTAACCAATTGCAAGAGATCGAGTTCATTTTCAGAAATGGTCATCCAATCTTCCATGAAATACTCCAACCCCTGGCCACCGTTAAGTGTCAGGGTCTCACCCGTGCCCTGTCCTGCATTGTCATAAAATAACAGTGGGTATGATATGAGTTTATCACTATTTTTATCGTGATATACGGCTGCCGGTACACCTGCTAAATATGCATAATCGTCGGTATATGACTCCTGGTCATGTTGTATCAGCATGGCACTTCTCTGTGGGATCACATCAGTCCAAGATACGCCGGAAAACCCGGCCTCAGTAGGCACGGTATCCTTGACCTCATCAGGGCCCAAGCAGCCCATGAACGATATTGTGATAAATAAAACTAGTATAGCTACAGTTAGTATTTTCTTAAGCATAAGTTTCCCTTCATTGGTAAATACTTACTTTCATATTAATAGAATACTTCATTATAAAAGATTTTGGGTATTTAGTATCAACTTTAAAAAAATCAACCGGTTAGGTTGAAGTTCCACTCGCCTCCAATAAAAAAAATTGCTATGCAAAAAAGATAATGATTGAGGCAATTTTTTAAATTCAAATTTGAAAAGTTAAATCTTAAAAGGTCTGATCACTTTTACCTTTTGACTTTTAGCTTTTCCTTTTAAATTCTGAATAGACATCATAAAAAAATTGTATAAGTTTTTATTTTTTTGGCGAAGCAATTTTTTTATTATCGGAATAAACATAAGAGAAAGTGACCTGACGTGTGCTATTTTTGCTTTGCTTAGAAGTGGAGGTAGGCAATGTCATATTACGTACCTCTTTTAACCTGATGATCTCCGGTTCCAGGTCAGAGATCGCCTTGCTCACACCAGAGATGTGCCCATCACCTATCACCGCAACAATACTATCGTTCTCCAAGCTGATCTTACGAATAGCCTTTGCCATGTATACATCACGTTTATCGATCAATTCTTCTTTGATCGTGGGAAATTCCTTACCGAACATTTCCATGTACTCATCAGAATTCTCACCAAATCGTTCCAGCTCGCGTTCCACCTGTTTTTTTTGCACAAAGATGCCGCCAAAAGCGCCAATTATGAATTTGATCTTTTCAGAAAAGCTCATGGATTTCCAGAATCGATTGAATATGAATGATGCATCAACATCAATAAATGCGATCTTTGCTCCGATATGCTTTCCTATACTGATCGCCCCGAGCATCTCCTCACCAACATCTGCACCATATTTGTTCGCCATATTTTTCTGGAACCGAGATAACATCTTGTAGATTATCGGTGCCTCCTCGTTCTTTTGCTTGCTAATTAATGCCTGGTACCTGAACTTGTCAAGCTCGACACAGACCACATTGGGCATGCGGTCAGATATCAACTTTTCTATATTTGACCTGATCTTGAACACATGGCCAACACCGATCAAAGTGATCATATTTTATTCAACTCCAAAAAAGGTTAATTCGGTAAGGATCAGAATATAGATATATTACTCCCATATTAATATTATTGAACAATGCAAAAACATAATATAATTATATCTAATCTCCCTATTACTATCTAAAAAGAATTAATAAATGCAAAGACCCTTCAATTAATATTTGTGCTTGCTTCGAGCTGGTCCAATAAATGCATGCTCGATCAATATTATTGCCCATTGTATAAAAACATAGGTTGGCAATTCACACCTCAAGGTGGTAATTAATGGAGCTGGAAAGGATAAAAACCGGTATAAATGGTTTTGATAGGCTGATCAATGGCGGGTTCATCGCTAATACCATGAACCTGGTCACCGGCCCCGCCGGTAGTGGTAAGAGCCTGTTCGGGATGCAGTTTATCTATAATGGTGTTGTGGAGTCCGACCAAACGGGTATATTCGTCACCCTTGAAGAAGGCAGTGAAAATATCAGAAACACCATGCTGACTTATGATATGGATATCCAAAAATACATTAATGAAGGTAAATTATACATCATAGATCTCGGTGAGGTTGAGAAGGATTCCTCGAAAGGTGCGCGGCGTATCCGTGGTTTTGAATCACTTGCCGAGTTCCTATCAAACTTGATAAAAATAAGCCGTGCAAAACGCGTTGTAGTAGACTCTTTGAGTCCGGTTGGCAATCATTACGAGAACGATGGTGACCTGCGCCAGGGTCTGTTTCGGTTTGGCAGGTTTTTAAAAGAAAGTAAGGTTACTACACTGGTCACTACGGAATCTATCAGTTCGGAAAAGATCACACGTTTTGGTGTGGAGGAATTTATTGCGGATAGCTTTGTTCAATTGAGTCTTCGCGAGGAGGCTGGTGAGCTAAACCGGTATCTATTGGTCCGAAAGCTCCGATTCTCCTCCCATGACCATAAGGTTCATAAATATACCATTGCTCCAGAGGGAATAATGATCAAATGATCTAAGATTAAGTGATCTTTCAAAGTGAACCTGATTTTAAACCACTTAGTGCTTTATTCTTCACAACATCTTCGATCTCATCAGGTTTCAGCACGCCAAATTCGGTGATGAATCCGGTGATGTATTTGTGTGGTGTTACATCAAATGCGGGGTTCCGGGCGCAAATTCCCTCATTTGTGATGGGCAGGCCGTTGACCATTAATACCTCCTCACTGCCACGCTCCTCGATGGGTATCTCGGAACCACTGGTTTTGGACATGTCGATCGTTGAGATCGGCGCTGCAATATAGAAGGGTACGCCATTCTCATGCGCCAATACCGCTTTTTCATATGTGCCGATCTTATTAGCGGCATCACCATTTCGGGTGATTCGGTCAGCGCCGGTGATCACTAGGTCTATCTCGCCGCAGTGTAGGTAGTAACCTGCGGCATTATCCACGATCAATGTATGAGATATCCCCTCATTGTATAGTTCCCATGCGGTGAGCTTCGCACCCTGGAGCCGCGGCCTGGTTTCATCGACATATACGAAAATGTTCTTTCCGTGCTCGTTGGCGAACCTCATGGGTGCGAGCGCGGTACCGTGATCAACGGTTGCCAGGGCACCGGCATTGCAGTGTGTTAGAACCTTATCTCCGTCTTTAATAAGTTCGTTGCCGAATTTACCGATCGTTCTACATCGTGCAATGATCTCCTGTACATAATTTTCCGCAGCCAATGCGGGCTTTTCACCGGCGGCCAATCGGGTCATCATGTGTTCCACGGCGAAGAATAGATCAAATGCGGTGGGACGTGTGGCCAGAAATTTATCTCGCACCATTTCAAGATCATGATCCTGTTTTTGATCTGCCGCCTGGGCCATACCATATGCGGCCATTGCACCGATCGCCGGAGCACCGCGGATCACCATATCGTTGATCGCAAAGATCACATCCTCATAATTTTTTACCTCGGATATCTCAAATTTATTTGGCAGCACTCGCTGGTCGATCAAGTAGATAACATTGTTCTTGAACCAGATGGCGGGCAGGTCGTAGATGTTATCTGCACTTGGGGTTATTTCGAATCTCTTAACTAGCTCTTGAGGGATATTTCTGATCTTCAATTTATTTGCCCCCGTCCTGCAAGTTGGTTTTTATTAAATTATACACATGCTCAAGTGTTTTACCCACGGTAAGGACGCATTGGATATTATCGCCTATTATAAGTGAGATCTCGGAGCTCTTGGCACTTTTTATTATCTCTAATGCCAGATCAATATCTACCACCCCTTTGGTCTGGGTCACCTTTGGAAATTTCCCGGTTTGGAACTTCTCCAGTATTTCCCGATCCTCCAGCATGATGATACTATTGACCTCGGGCAGCCCGCGATATATGAACCAGTGTAAAGAAGTTTTTGGGGTGGGTGCCTCGTTACCTATGACTACTAGATTATTTCTCACGGGATCGTAATCAATGACCTCCACGAACGAGTCGCGGTTCAGATCGGAAAACTCAAGATCGGGAGTATTGATCAGGAACCCCGAACCGGTTCTGAGGCTTATACTTGCAATTCCCTTGATCTTATCTGTATTACGAGACCTTTCCAGAACAGAAACGAGCTCGTCCGCACGACGGTTAAACCGAAGACCGCGCTTGATCAATTGTGTGTTAGGTTCAAGAAGGGCGGCTAACATTCCACTTTTTTGGACCTCGTCTAACAATACATTATTACCAGTACTTTTTAGTTTATCTGTCATCGATAACGGAATATGTTTTATTCATAAAATTATTTTCTATTGGATTTATGAATGGAAAATTGTGGATGGTGGATCGTGAATTAGGTGTGAGGAGGGGTGGCCAACTATAAGTTGTTAAATAAAATATGGCAGGTGTGAGGTGAGAGTACGCTCGTTTCACTCGCTTGAGGTGAGAAGGCTATCCAATTTACCCTTCAACCCACCCTCAAAACTCAAGGTTGCGCAAGCAACCGTACTCAAACCTCACAGTGTGCCCAAGCAACAATCAAGCAGATTTTACTCAACAGAAACCGTTTCTTCATCATAAATTTCTACCGGTTTCGCTAGCTCTTCGAAATACCGTTTCAATATCCATTTGCCAGCACTTTGTATTATCTGTTTACTATATTTCAAAACCTTTTCAATATCTTCCACACTAGCATTTTGGTGGTCGATCAAAATGGATTGTAGAACTTTGGCCGAAGTTACGCCTGCAGGAAAGGTTTCAAGATGGTAGATCAGCTCTTGCTCTAGTTCTTCATCTAGTTCGTGTTCAAATGTTGTCTGGAGCGCTTCAACTGATCTTACCTTTTCTTTTGGCTTTTCCAGATATGTTCTTAACTCGGTTTTAATGATATCGTTATTAACAAAGGCTTTGGCTACCGGGCTTCCCCTGCCTTTCTTGACCCAACCACGCACAACCTCTTTGTTTAGTTCCAAAACTTTACCGATCTCATTATATGACCAATTATACTGTTTTGCCAGTGCCATTGAGATATGATAGAATTTGTGATCAAAAGTCAGTTCATTAATGATTTTACAGTATTCACGGTTTATGACTCGGTCATCCATTAGATCTTCGAAAGCATCCCAAGGCTTGCGTTTATCGGTGATCCAGCATGAAATTGTCTTCTCGGGGATCTGCTTTATAAGATTGAAATGGTTGGATAATATTTTGCTAATTACTCGTCCACCGATACGGCCAGCACCGATATTGGACCGTGCTTCTTTTGATAAACGCAAAGCAAGAAAATATTCCAAATTATGGATGGTAGTTTCAGTTTTTAAAGATCTTAATAATTTATTAAACTCTTTATCAACCAGTTTTGGATCGTAAAAGAACTTCTTTATCTCGTTCGGTACTTTACCATAATGCCAGGATCTGACCGTGCTGGTTGGTAGACCTAACGTTTTGCTTACGAATGCAACCGGTAGATCCATGTCAAGTAATCGTTTGGTTAAAAAATAATCCAGATTCTCTTTCGTAATCTTTTTTCGTAATTTTTTAACTATTTTTTCATAATTTTTCAGTGTAATATTCATCTTTGCCAAATAATGATCGCTTCCATTCTGCATCCAGCTCTGGACTTCTCCACGAGTTTTACCCAAAAACTTTGCAGTTGACGCCGCCCCGAATTTATATTGTTTAAGTAGGAGTGCCACCCTGAATTGTGTTGCCTGATATTTCAAAAAGTTTTCATCAGTATTTTTTACCACATTTCTCACCTATTATTTATCCGGGAATTTTAATTCCCTTATGTAATTATGTTCGTTTCAAAGTTAATAAAGGTTATTTTGTAACTTATCCGAGTTACACTAAAACATTAGAAAATAATACAGATATTAATCAAATTCGGATCCGGAAGTAACTTACTTCGGTGAATCCGAATCGTATTTGGAGAGGTTTATAACTTAAAATAATCCGATAGTGACAACAAAATATTAAATAGTCTCTCTGGTATGTTTGAACGCTTTCTAAGGAAAATAAAGGTGATTATCTGACAGAATGGAAATGTTCGAAATGTGGATATAAGTTAACAGCGGAAACTCCCCCTACAACATGTCCGTCTTGTAGTCAAACATGTGAATTCATAAATGTAACCTGCTACATTCCGGAATGCGGGGAGTCGGGTACCGATACACGATTATAAATATCATTTAATATTTAATTTAACATAATCGTGAATTGGAAAGTGTAAATTGCAAATTGTAAATTTGAACAATTTTCTAGAGAAAAATTATTCTACATTGGAAAACTCTTCGACTTTTCCAAAGTTGTAAAGTGTAAAGTGTATAAGATAAAGGTTGATTTAAAAAGTGAGGTGATTCCATATGGAAGAGAAAAGTGTAATTAAAAGAGGTGTAAAAGCACCGGAATTTAGTTTGAAAGACCAGAACGAAAATGAGATACATTTATCGGATTTTAAAGGTAAGAAGGTATTGTTATCATTCCATCCGCTAGCCTGGACGCCAATTTGTGCGAAACAAATGAAATCGTTGGAAGAAAATAAAAAGCGTTTAGATGGACTGAATACGATCGCATTAGGTGTAAGTGTAGATTCTGTCCCCACCAAGAAGGCCTGGGCAAAAGATCTGGGCGTGGACCAGACAAAACTGCTTTCAGATTTTTGGGACCATGGCGGGTTTGCAAAAGAACTTGGTATATTTAGGGACGAAAACGGTTTCTCGGAAAGAGCAAATATTATTATAAATGAAAATGGCGAAGTGGACTTTGTGAAAATTTATCCCATCAAAGAGGTTCCGGATATAGAAGAGATCATCAACAAGTTAAAAGAATAAATGATCGGAAACTGAATTTAATGACTAAAAACTTGAAAAATAAGAAAAACGATACAAAAGCCAATAGGCTAATAGAAGAAAAAAGCCCGTATTTATTACAACATGCAAATAATCCGGTAGATTGGTATCCCTGGTGTGATGAAGCCTTTGAAGCGGCACGTAAGAAAAATAAACCGATCTTATTATCCATTGGGTATTCCACATGTCATTGGTGTCATGTGATGGCACACGAGTCATTTGAAGATAGCAAAGTAGCCGAACTAATGAATGAAACTTTTATTTCTATCAAAGTGGACCGTGAAGAGCGGCCCGATATCGACGGGGTTTATATGGCGGTGTGCCACGCAATGACCGGTAGTGGCGGCTGGCCGCTCACTATTTTCATGACCCCTGATAAAAAACCGATTTTTGCGGCAACATATCTGCCCAAAGAACCAAGGTTTGGTCAGCCAGGGATCATTGATGTTATAAAAAAAATAAAAGATATGTGGACAAATAATAATCCGGATCTAATAGCTTCGGCCAACAAGATCGCAATCTCTCTTCAGCAGCAAACAACGCAAATAGTAGGTGATGAACTAACAGACGTTGTATTAACATTAGCATTTTCAGAATTGGACCAGCGTTTTGACGAGGACGAAGGCGGATTCGGGAATGCACCGAAATTTCCCACACCGCACACATTACTTTTTTTGCTCAGGAATTGGCACCGTACAGGTGATGAGAATGCACTGGCCATGGTGGAAAAAACACTGCAGGCAATTCGCAAGGGTGGTATATTCGATCATATCGGTTTTGGTGTTCACAGGTATTCAACTGATTACAAATGGCTGGTGCCGCATTTCGAGAAGATGTTGTATGACCAGGCGTTATTGGCTATGGCATATACAGAAACTTACCAGGCAACAGGTAAAGAAGAATACAGGTTAAGTGCCAAACAGATCTTTGGTTATGTGCTTCGTGACATGACCGCGCCGGAGGGCGGGTTCTATTCTGCGGAGGATGCGGATTCCGAAGGTGAAGAGGGTAAGTTCTATTTATGGACTGAAGGTGAAATTCGAGAAATTCTAGGTAAAGAGGACGCCGATCTGATCATAAAAGTGTTTAATATTCAACCCTCAGGCAATTTCATTGACCGGCTAATAAGTAAAAAGGTGGGAACTAATATATTACATTTGACAACTTCAATGGATGACCTAGCTTCCGAACTGAAAATGCCCATAGTGCATTTACAAAATAGGGTCGAAGATCTTCGCAAGAAAATGTTCAGTGTACGTGAGGCACGTGTGCACCCGCACAAGGATGACAAGATCCTCACTGACTGGAATGGTCTGATGATCGCCGCACTTGCTAAAGGCGGCCGAGTGTTCAACAAGGCAGAGTATACCTCCGCTGCCGAGCGCGCGTTGAAGTTCATTCTAGAGACCATGACCATGGGTTCAACCGAAAAGGAGAATGGTCTTTTACACCGCTACCGCGACGGTGATGCATCAATAGATGGATATGTTAATGATTATTCATTCCTGATCTGGGGTTTACTTGAGTTGTATGAAACCACTTTTGATGATGATCATCTTGAGTGTGCTCTAAAATTGAATGATTATTTGCTGACCCATTTCTGGGATAAAGCCAATGGAGGATTCTATGTCACACAAGAGGCCGATGAAGAACTATTATTTAGAGATAAAGAGGTTTATGATGGTGCTATACCCTCAGGTAATTCCATAGCACTTTTGAACATGTTAAAACTTGCACGGTTGACCGGTAATTCCGAATTAGAAGAAAGAGCAAACAAACTGATACGTGCTTTCTCTATCGGTGTTAAACGGTTACCATCAGGGCACACTCAATTCTTAATTGGCCTGGATTATGCACTTGGCCCAGCGTATGAAGTGGTAATAAAGGGAAAGCATGATGCAAAAGGAACAAGAAATATGATACAAGCGTTAAATACAAATTTTATACCAAATAAAGTAATACTTTTTAATCCAAAACAATTACCCAACAATATTTTAATTCAGATCCCGGATCCAATAATAAAGGTTGAAAATGACAAAGAACAAACCAAAGCTTATGTTTGTGTAAATTATTCATGTAAAAAGCCAACTTCTGATGTTGAAGAAATGTTGAGGCTGCTAGGGGTAAAAAACCAGTAGTATTATTGATGGGGGAATTGGAAAATGCAAATTGTAAACTTGAACAATTTTCTAGAGAAAAATTGTTCTACATTGAGAAACCCTTTGGCTTTCTCAAAGCTTCGATAATTTTCTAGCGTAAATTATCTCGAGCTATAAATTCTTTTTATAATTATGTAATTAAATTCAGAATTTATACCTTTGTAAAAAATTTGCCAAGGCAAATTGTAAAAGGTAAAAGTCAAAATTGTGATCATATTTTGTCATTTGGATTTGGGATTTTCTTGGGATTTTCGAAAAGTATATATGTCATATAAGCACATATGTATTAAGAGGACATGGTTAAACTTGTGATCCGCGAGACCCGAAGATTAAATAAAAATGAAATTATCGATGCAAAACTATGGGAAGTACCAGTTACCAAAGAAAATCCAGATGGAGTTACATACTCACTTAATTATCGAATATTTGATAAAAAAAAAGGAGATTGGAGGTCCATAATCAGATACGATAATGCTCATAAATACAAGAATCATAAAACAAAACACCATAGACATATAGGAAGTGAAGTAACAGAAATTAAATTTGATAATTTAGATAAATTATATTCAGAACTATTAAAAATAAGAAATAAATTGAAAAAAGAAAGAAAGATCCACAAAATAGATGAGGTGGACACATGGGAAGATTTAAAGTAAAAAATATTGAGATCATTGCTATGTCTGATAAAGAGTATGGCAAACATTTGAATGATCTGTATAATAAAGTTAAAAATAGAAAAGCTAAATCTGAAGAACGAATAGTATTAACTTCAATTTCAGATCTAAATAAAATATTAACTCCAGCACGTCTTAGACTTATTCGGACCATTAAAAAGAAAAATCCCAGATCAATTAGTGTTTTAGCAAAATTATTAGTTAGAGATCGAGCAAATGTATATCGAGATTTGAAGTATTTGGAAGGATTAGGTTTAATATCTCTAGAACAACACAAAATGGAAACAACACCCATATTTGATTTTGAAAAGATCCATGTGGAAATCTCGGTGTCATAATACACCACCCATTGTCCATCGCAAGCACAAAACTATCAGAATTATTGATTAGGGAATTTTAAAGTGTAAATTGGAAATTTGAACATTTTTCTAGAGAAAAATTGTTCTACATTGGAAAACTCTTCGACTTTTCCAAAGTTGTAAAAGTTAAAATTGTGATTATATTTTGTCATTTGGATTTGGGATTTTCTTGGGGCTATAATAATTTTTATTTTTACCTAAATCGGGAGAAGAACCACTTTATATTCTTTTCTATCCCAGTTCGTGTTTATTCGGCTCGTGCCCGGGTAAGTTTGTAGATGCTTGCAGGTGAAAGGCCTGTCCTGGTAAAAACAACATAACTCAACTTGGGGAAGGCCCTCTACTTTAATTTGATAAGATGCTTAAAAAAAATTAAATAATATATAGTAATTAAGCCAATTCCAAGTGGCAAAATATCAAAAGGTAGATTATCCATGACAAACAACGAAATTCGTGTGATGAAGAAGAAGGTCTGTCTGATCGGTGACTCACGAGTAGGAAAAACCTCGCTGCTTACACGATATATTAAAGATGACTACTTTGATCAGTATATAGCAACTATTAGTGCAAAGATCTTCAAAAAGGATCTGCAAGTTACAGTTGAAAACAATGGCACTACTAATGTAATTAATATGAGCCTTAGTATCTGGGATCTGATCGGCCACCGCGACCAGGAATACTGGTTACTAATGAAAAAGTACTATATGAATACCGATGGTGTACTGTTCGTTTGTGACCTGACCTCAAAAAAGTCGTTGAGAAGTCTCCAAGATTGGATCTCTTCGTTATTTAACACAATAGGTATGGTACCATTCATCGTAATGGTAAATAAGTCCGATCTGGGATCAGAGGCTCAGTTCAATGAGCAAGATCTCACCGATTTAACAAAACGATACAATTCAGATTTCTTCTATACAAGTGCATTGACCGGGGCAAATGTTAACTTATCGTTTCAAAGCTTGAGTGAGATAATGGCTAAATACACTATCCGCGTGGAAAATATTAGTGAACCAAAAGATGTCCTTAATGAGATCATTATGAATTATTGTGTACTTCATGGTGGTCGAGATCAAGGCCTGCCGATCATTAATCACCAATTCAAGCTGGCCGGAGCAGACATCAATGCACCCACCAAACAAAGTCTGATCCAAGTGATCGATCGGTTAACAGAGGTCACCATGAGTTTTAAGGGTAAGGATGTTGCTAAAGAAGAACGTGCCAAATATTTAAGATTTGTACATAAATTGCCATAGGAATTTGACGTATATACAATCACACTAAAAGTAATTAATAAAGTGGATATGAGAGATACCGCTTCAAGCCTTGTTTCGGTTGAAAATAAAAAGGTGCCTCAAGCGGATCTTTGTTTGTTCTACCTATTGGCTTGATCGCGGTTGGTGCGGTAATAGTTTATTATTGGTATAAAAAAAAAGCCTCGCATAACTATTAATAAATAATGCATTTTTTTTTATGACGTATATTGGAAACCCAAAGGAAAAGTCAAACTCGAACAATTTGTTGGCACAAATTATTCTTGAGCTAAGAATTCTTATAATAAATAACATTGAGTAAAGAATTCTTACCCTGGTAAAATGCAAAACTCGAACAATTTGTTGGCACAAATTATTCTTAAGCTAAGAATTCTTATAATAAATAACAATGAGTAAAGAATTCTTACCCTGGTAAAAGTAAAAAGTATATTTTAAACTTTTAAGATTTTACTTTTAAAATTTGACTTTTAAAAAAATGTGTTAATCATTTATCTTTTGGCTTAGCATTTTTTTATTTATATCTAGGTTTTTCTCTTAACTTCGATCTCCACCCATTCGGAATATATATCGTCCATGGGGTTCGGGTCTTGGCCAGGGTCGATGTAGATCTCGTTTGTTAATGTATTATTGGTAACATTGACCGCCGGTGAGGCGGTATAATTAGTCATCTCATATTGGAATGGTAAGCTTGGGAGTATTACAGTGTAATTGAATAACATAAATGATGGACCATCGTATTCTATATTTAGCTTTATCACATGCGTATCCGAGATGGGAATGGTGTGATTGGATTTCAAAGTCATTTCAATTATTTCGATTAACGGCCCAGTAGAATCAGTTGGTCCCACAGCACCTTCGATCTCATAATCTACATTACCAAACAAAACATAATCAATATCATCCACAAGTAATAATTCCCGGGAACCTTCATTAGATACTATATCAGTAATCATTGCTTCCATCATCGTCTCATACGCAGTAACTTCTATTTCGGTTATTTCGCCATTGCCATTTTCATCGATCGATTGACGGGTGAATGATGTATAGATGGATGAATATTGGGTTGTAATTATATATACCTCAATACTGTCCCAACTGGTAAATTCAAAGGTCGTATTCGAAATACCTGGTCGAAATCGTTTTAGATAAATATCAAGCCGGAGGTCCTGGTCTTCGGAAAGCTCTATTTCTTTGTAATAATAATCATATTCAATATCCTCTGAAATAAAATAATAACATCCAAGTGAAAACTTACCAGGTGGAACGTTCATTTCATAAAAGCCATCACTATCTGAATAAGTGTAGTTATAATGATCCCTTTCATTATAAACAGTTATATCCGCGTCCTCTAATGGCTCCTGGGTCTCATCGTCATACACGTAACCAAATATTCTAGCGGTTTCGGGCGGGACCTTATCCAGAGGAATATCGACTTCCGTACCCTTGTTCTTGACAACCGTTACCTCGTCCGAGTATGAATAGTACCCATCCTCACCATAGATATCCAGCCAATATTCGCCTTCAGGTGTATTAAACTCAAAATACCCTGAACCATCGGTCTCTGTTCCTTCATCGAAATCATCATACCAGTTCATGCCATATATATCGACCCACACACCTTCCAACGGCTCTTCGGTCTCGTTATCATAAACATGACCAAATACGCCCGTGCCTTTGAACACGTGAATGACCGTGATCAGGATGCTGTCATTATCCCTACCGCCCTTTCCATCATCAACCGTTAATGTAACATTATAGACATCTTCCAGGTCGTATGGATGTTCTACTTTCTTACCAACATCCTTATTACCATCACCAAAATTCCAGGTATATGTAAGTTCATCACCATCGGGGTCTGTGGAAAGTGAACCGTCGAAGTTAACTTTTTCATCAACTTCTGAGTTTTTATTATCTCCAGCGTCTGCAGTTGGGGGGGTATTCACTATTAAAACCAAAGAAGTTTCAGACTTACCATCATGTTCATCAGTTACTATTAGTTCGATTATATGCGTGCCCGCCGATAGATTTGCATAGAATGTTTCAGCAGTTCCGATCAGACCATCGATATTCGAGGTCCAGCTGTAAAACAGATCATGACCGTCCGGGTCGATACATGCCGAGCAATCAAAATATATCTCCGAATCGATCAAGAATACTTCGTTATATTTAGGTGAAGTTATCGAAGCCACGGGTAATTTATTTTTCAAGATCTCAATAACAAATTCCTTTTCGTTCTTGCTTAGGCCGTCACTCACTTCTAGTGTTATAGTATGCGTGCCCAGTGAAAGATTGGTCTCCAGTATTTCCGAAAAACCCAAAATACCATCAATATCCGAACGCCATGTGAAGTTCAGAGTCGATGCATAATCTGATGAGCAATTACTTGCATTAAATAAGATAAACTCTGTGGAATAATATTCCTTATCCGTACCTGGAAAGTCACTCACTACCGATGGAATGGGAAATACAGATATATTGATCAATGTGAAATCTTCTGCGCCTGACGTATCTTTAACAATGAGTTGAATCTCATGTTTGCCAATGTCCAGTCGAGAAAGAAAACTTTTTTCATCACCAAATTCACCCGATATATTGGAGCTCCAATAATATGACAGCTTATCACCATCAGGGTCAGAGCTGGATACCGCCGCGAATTCGATCTCATCGTTTACCGAAAAGGCGGAACCTTCTGTGGGTGAGTCTATTATTGCACTTGGCCGATCGTTTTTTTCCTTTTCTACTGCAAGAGGAACAATAATTATTGCAACGAGAATCACTACTACTACAACTACCGATAATATTGCAAGAGCCATCTTCTGTGTGACCATCATATAAATACACCCCCTAATTGAGTGTTTGTTAATTATTGTACTAATTAATATGATTTTCGGTAGTGGTTTATTAATTGAGTCTCGGTCCACTGGCTTACCCCTCGCAAAAAGTTTTACGGTCATCCCAAAACTCGGGGTTTGCCTGCTCGTTCACCGTACTTCTTCCGGCACACCACAGAAATACCAGATATTATTATCCTTGGTCAGCCTGCTCAGTAACCGATCAACCCTTACTCCTTTCCCCTTAACCCTGATCCCTAATTACAACTCTCACACTTCTACACTCACACACCCACACACTTAAAAGCAATGCACATTTTCAAATCATCAATAATGAGAAAATAAATAGAAGTGGGCCGAGGGAGAATTGAACACCCGATCTCTGCCTTGTAAGGGCAGCGTCATAACCACTAGACCACCGGCCCGCGTAGATTTGATTTAGCTTTATTTCAAATAACAAATTTCAAACAATATTCAAATCTGTTTGAAATTTTGGTCTTTGGAACATTGATGCTTGTTTGGAACTTGTTATTTGGTACTTGGAATTTAATTTAAGTGTATTTCAACATTATTTTTTTCATCATTCCCAAAATTGGGAGTAGAACTTAAATTTGTTACCTTGATAAAATTGCATATATAAAAGAAATTTGGTATTGTAGTGCTATTTGTTTTTTATATTGGTCAAAAGGTCTTTTACACGCATGTTCTTGTTCTGTGTGTTCTGGCCCGGTGGTGGTGGCGCCTGGCCAATCTCATGAACCTGGCTGCGGTCATGAACAACCACATCCTTATTAGTATTAGATATCGGTATTAATGGATCGGAATGTCTGCTCTCTGGCGCTTCTAATTTGCCACTGTCTGCATTGGTATAGCCCGGGCTTGTACTCATCAATTCGTGCTCGGGCTTTGGTTTAGGCTCCGGTTTTGCTTGGTACTTTTTAAACAACAGAAATACCACTATTAGGATCATTAGGGCAAATACACCGCCCGCTGCCAAACCCCATACCTGTAAAAGATCATCTTGTGATCTTTTGGGGTTAAGGTCAAGCTCAAATCTCGCCGTGCCTATCTCATTATCATCATCTCGAACTTTTAGTATGATCTCGTACTTGCCATTTTTTGCAAATGTATGGTTCGGACCTGGCATGTGCGATTTTGACCCGTCACCGAAATCCCAGGTGTAATTCAGGGTGGCTATATCAGATGCGGAGTCTATCAAACCGTCCTCGGTCAAATTGGCAGCAAAGGTGACGGTCAGCCCATCTTCATGTATATGTACAACGCCTGGTTCGGGACTTGGCATACGGTTCTTCACATTTACCTTGATTTCGAGAGTATCTGAACCTATTTCTGAATTATCTTTCACTGTAAATGTGATCACGTACTCACCTGCGAACGCGTAATTGTACTTGATCAGTCCGGTTTTGGATGTGTTCAACCGTGCCTCCTGTTCGGAAGGTGACATCATGGTTTTGACAATTATCTTGTCCTCGGATGCATCAAACTGGCCATCAAGATTATAATCGAGCCAAACTTCGGTATATTCATTTCCATCACCAAACGTCCAGATCCAATCCATGACAAAACCGTCTTTATCAATTGTCTCGGTGCAGTCCAGCTCGATGACATCGTCTTCATAGACCGTGCCCTCGATATAATTAAAAAGATCTACGGTCCGTGCTTCGGAATTCACCAGTATCGGGTTGGTCTTGAGTTTGGCAACTGGCGGACTGTTCGTGATTTCGAACTTAACCGAGGTCTCTGACCACTGGCCAGTCACGTCGACGACCTTTAATTTTACGGTGTATGTGCCCGGTTCGGTAAATTGATGGGTAACATTACGCTCGGTGGCAAACGGGCTTCCATCACCAAAGTCCCAGGTGTACGAATCGATCAATGCGGTCGGTTCCGAGGTGCTGTTGAAATATATTATTTCATAAGTATACGTATATGTATCTGATTTCCCTTGAATCGTTTTTGCTTCAAAACTTGCGGTGGGTTTAATTCTGGAAACATCATAAATGTAAGTCCCTTCGAGAGGTTTGCGGATCGAGTTGGGTGATAATGCCAGGTCGGTGGCACTGAAATAATAATAGATGATCGTTTTAAATGATTGGTTTGGTATTGTGCAGTTGTAACGATCGGGATTGGTTGCAGTTGTAGGTTGTAACATTATATCGGTGAACCATTCTGTGTTATTGATATTGTAATGTAGGTATAATGTCTCTGGTGCAAGACCCAGATTATCTGTTATATTAACATAAAAATTATAAGGTTCGCCAAATGTGCCCGCCACATCATTATTCTGGTCATGAACGATCACAGGTGGCACAGTGTCATTCGCCATATTGAACGAATACCAAGTATCGATGTCGCCCTCATCAACATCCTGGGGTGAGCAGATATATGTGCCGTCGAAATTCTGCTCCTGTGTACGAATATAATAATGCACGATGGTATCGTAATTATCGATCCTGATCTTCCCAGAATATTCCAAGTCATTGCCTGTCTTTGACATCTGGACCGGTATCTTCATCCCGCTTTTATCTTCTAAAAAGAAAAGATAGATGTTATTCTCGTCAAGATCGAAACTTTCGATCGATGCTTTGATCTCAAACACGCCCGTGGTATCCTCAGAGTCGTTCAATGGTGTGTGCCTGATCTGTATCGGTGTCAGGAACAATTCGAGAAAATCATCCCAATGCTCGGCTGAAAAACTTAGCTTGGAGATGTATTGCTGATTATATGAATTATCGGGGAAATAAATGGTGGGTCCGCGCGCATCTGGCTGACCCGAGCCATGGACAAATCGTATTATAGTTTGATTATATTCGACATTGATTGCATTTGCGGCGCTCCGCATTGCTGGAGACGCATTGGTATCGAAGGCTATCAGGTCTGCAAAATGGAACAGGTCGCGCATATATTTCCTACGCTCAGGTGCCATGGAATTCGTGCGCGCTTTCGAGATCACTGAATAATTATCAACAATATTACTGGATAGTACATCTGCAAAATTGTTTATAAGAGGTATCAGGTATTTATCGAACCTGTTTAGATCAACGCTTGCGTAGGTGATATACTTCGACTCTCGAGATGTCTCGGCCTTATACTGTTCTTTGAACTCATCTGAGATCATAATCGCCAGCTCTGCTGCGGATATTGTAGGGTTGGATACAAGATAACCTATGGGGCCATAATAGTCCCAACCCGGGTTTGGCTCTTCTTCAGGTGAACCGGTAAAATAATCAGCATAAGGTATGAATTCGTAAGCCGCCTCCAATGTGCCGATCCAGCAAATATCAAAGCTTATGATATCTATCTTTGAATTATATGTGGTTTTAATTTCTTCAAAAGCGCGTTGCATCTCCCACAGGTCCAGCCAGCCACCATCACTCTCATCATTACAGATGCCGCGTGTATTTGTTTTGGTTTTAGTTTTGGTTGTTGTCGAGCCTTGGTCGGTAGATGCAGCCGAACCGCCCCGGCCATTGCTGAAAATTCCCTCGCCATGGTCCCACATCACAAGTAGATAATGCTCGGCCGAATAGTTGCCCAAGGACCAATGTAGAAAATTCTTAAAAGTGAGCTCGGAAGCCATGTTAAGCTCGCCAAGGATCCACATGTTCTCGTCTTGAGTATAATTATAAAATTCCTTCGAATCCTTGTCGTGCTCGATATAGAACCGCCTCGTATCTGACCAATCACCATTTGAATCGGTATATCCATTGTTTATATTCCCATTTGGATGACGGTCGAACTGGACTAGGATGTTCACCTCATCCGATGACCCAGCCAGTTCGAGTTCATTCATATCCTCCACGCCGAAATATTCCAGTGAATTATCGCCAGCCATGTACACCATGACCGTCCATTTTTTGGGTGTTGATGTATTAGTGTCTGCACGAGTTTGAGATAGGCTGCTTGGACCAGTTGAAATTACCTTTGTACTCGCCTGGGTTAAATGCATTAGTAGTAATAGAATAACTATTACTGTTAAAAAGAATTTTATTATAACCGGATTAATAATTTTTGAATGAATGGGCTCACCGATCGTTGGGTTAAATAATTAATGACTTAGTTATTATTATGAAGATAGGGATGTATTTATCGACCGTTCCAATGGGTTACTAATGTGAACCACTTGTGGAAGGGTGACCACTGCAATGAATTATCGTTTACGATCGTTTGGGGAGGGGGGACCACTGCAATGAATTACCATTTACAATCGTTGGGTGAGGGGGGACCACTGCAATGGATTATTGTTTATTTCAACATGATAATTCTATTTTTACCTAAATTAGGAGAAGAACCTATAGATCTATTAATTAATTTTATTATATAACGTTGTTGTACTATAATAAATAATTTTTCTTACCCCTGTTGTGAAAACTACCAATTTTTCGGTTTCGTTAATATTAGTCACCAAATATGAATCCGACACCGGCGGCGGCGCCTTCCTCGTCTTTTTTAAATTTAGAATAAATATCTTCTGCTGTGGTGCCCGTCTCGACATCACCGAGCTCTTTGAAGAGTTCTTTTGCACGGCCTAGGGCAGCATCGTCGCCCTCTATCAGAACAAATTGCACTTCTTTTTCGATTGTTAAAGCTCCCGCATCGCGCTGGGTAATGCTTTGACGGCTAATTAGATCATCTTTAAGGATCTCTTTGATCTTATTCTTATTTTCGTTGGGAACACTGAATATTACATATGTCATTATATCACCTTTTCTAATATTATGATCGATTATGATCAATTGAGATTATCCTTAATTAGGAAACTACGATTTAAAATATGTGGTTGAGATATCAAGATGTTGTACATATCGAAGAGATAACAGGATGTTGGATATATCGAAGAGATGTCAGGATGTTCTATATGTCGCTGAGATTTTGGAATGTTCTAAGTGTCGCTGAGATTTCAGGATGTTCCAAATGACGCTGAGATGTCAGGATGTTCAAAATGTCGCTGAGATTCCAGGATGCATAAATGAATTAACGAAAATAAATCAGACATCTTGATAATTAATCGAAATATAGAACATCCTAATAATGATTTGCAACGTCCAACATCCTAACAATTAATCGAAATATCCAACATCCTAATAATGAATTGTAACGTCCAACATCCTAATAAAAAATCGAAATATACTACCTCTTTGTGTGTTACGATATTCCATTCAACCTACTATTGACCACTTCTATTATTTCATTATGTATATCATCAATACTACGAATGGCATCCTTTTCTTCGTCAACGCAATTTATGACCACCCAGTTTTCTCGTGCATTTGCCAGGTTTAGGTAAATGTCCACAACACGTTGTTGGTATTCGGTATCCGATTCATGTATATCCCGGTTTTTGTCTGCGTCCATGTAGCTTTTATGTTTTCTACCTTGCATGAGGTGTTGGGTGATGTCGACTGGTACATGAAGATATATGACTAGGTCTGGTTGTGGTAACGGGCTCTCCAGTGAGTCTATCCATGTGATGAACGATTCGCGTTCGGTTCCCGATAATTTTGCACCCTGATGAGCCAGGTTTGATTGTGTGTAACGATCGGCAATGAACCATTTTCCAACTTTCAGTTCTCGCTGCAATTTATCCTTGACCTGGAACCTGTCGAGTGCGTATAGCAAACTCGGGATCTCGGGCGGGAGTGTTTCTAATGTTCCATACTCACCACGTAAATATTTGCCAACCAAAGAGCCGAACACCGTGTCGTATTGAGGAAACGATAACAGTTCAACCTCTCTTTGCAGGTCTAACAAATAGTCAAATAATAGCTTTGCCTGGGTATGCTTACCTGAGCTGTCAACACCCTCGATCACTATGAATTTACCAGACCCTTCCGGCCCATGTACATTCTCATGTGGGTGTGATCCCGAGTTCGCGTTCATGAAACGTCACTAGACAAGTAAATATTAGAAGGCTAATTAATTCTTTTGGTAACACAAAACCTTTTATACCAAGAACTAGTTTTAATATATACACTGTCTCACACCAATGCACAAAAAATGGGCCTTGATTTTACCAAATGCGGCCCTGAGACATAAACTGTAAAGGATGGGATCGAACATGGTTATCCAGACCATTAAGGAAAATGATAGGGTTATTGATATTATCAATCTGCCCGAGATGGGGCAGAACAGGAAGAACCTTGTGGAAAATGATCGATTAATTCCTATTGGGTTTGATATAGGCGAACTTGGAGATAAGGTTGAGCTCACTGCAAATGGTTTAATGAGCATGACTCAAGAACTTAAACACCAGTTAATCGAGATCGAGAAATTAGAAGAGACTATGGTCAGCATGCATCAGGTCATCACATTACAGAACGAAAGAATTCTTGAACTCGAAGAAAAACTAGAAAAAATATAGAAATAAATCTTTAAAACACAGATCAAGACTATTGTTTATTTCTTAGCTTTATACTTAGTTCCGCACTCCCAACAATATTCACTATCCGGTTCCATGGTCTGACCGCATTTCCAGCAAACACCTGTGTTCCAATACTTCTTCTCTTTTTCTTCACTAATTTTTTTATTATACATTTCAGCGGCGGTTTTGCGGTTTATGTCAGGCAAATCATCATCGTCGTCATCCTTTTTTTTCTTGCGCCAATCAAAAAGACCCATTCTGACACCTATTAACAAATGTGAGTTATAGATTATTAATATATTGGTTTAATTTTCCTTGCTGATATGATGATTTATTGATATTGAACATGTTTCGAGAACATTTATTAAGTAATAAAACCTTATAGGATACAATACAAAGTATCACTACATATTGAGGTGTCGATGTTGAGTGAAAGTGAGATGATCAATGTTTTTCGAGATCAAATAAGTAATATCAGGTCCGTAAAAAAAATATTTATGAAAAAGCGTGATGTTGCGATCTATGACAACACTTTTACGAACGTTTCCGAAAAACTCACAGAATATGATGTTGATATAATTGCAAACATGATCAAGCCGAACGATTGGCACCAGTTCGTCAGGTTAGAAGAAGAGTTCAGCCAGAAATACCCGAAGATCAAATTCAGTTATCATTTGATCGAAAATGATAATAATAAAAGCGACTTTGAAGTGAACTCGAACAGACAAGGAAAATTGATCTACGACGCAGAGGATCTGAACCTAATAGATTAATAAATTAACGATCATCGATGTCATGCGTTTTTTTTTAAACCCACTATCATTTCTTTTCCAACATCTCCCAGGCCAAAATAATTATGGCCATGGCTCGTTCTTCTATTGTTAATCCTTTGAGCCCGTCAAGCTTCGAGTCATCTATTTCTGTTATTGCTCTAATGATCCTCGGATTACCATCAGTATGATGATACAGTAATGAAGCTTCTTCAAGTGTGAATCTTGGGCCAAGTAATTCTTTTACATGTTCTAACCCAAACCCTCCAACTTCCAAAATAGTGATCTCTTCAGATCGATCGATCGGAAATGTGGTAGTGATAATGAATTTTAGATTTGAAATTGTTGTTGAACTTTTTTGAAAAACATCTATCAAATTCGTGATAAAGCCATGGGGGCGATGAATTTTGAGATCCTCACACATTTCAAGCTCGTCCATGAAAGCCTCGGCTTCCTTATCTGGCAATTCAGAACCGTTATCTGCAAGATCCAACCCATCGAGTATTATTATTGATCCTCTCGATGCCAGGGCTTTGATCGGCTTTTCAAATTCTTGTATATCTTTTACGCCGAATAAATTACCTAATATCGTAAACAGCTCAATTTCGGTTCGTATGGCTGAAACATCCAGCCAGAATATATCGGGTAATTGTTTTGATCTTGGCTTTGTGTTTTCAAGGTTCTGATAAAAGACCTGTTTAATGGCTTGCGCCAGCAAACTGCTCTTACCAATACCCTCCGGACCAGTTATAATAATTGCATTTTTATTCGTGGAAGTAAATGCATTAGATAGATAGTTTATCTCGTCCTTTCGATCTATAAAGTCGGACACCAGCGGATATTCACCGGGCTTTAAAAGTACCTTATAACCCAACTTATGTGCTCGTTCGTAAATAGCCCCTACCACTACCGAACCAGTTGATCTGTTCGAGGGTGGAAAAGTGCGTTTTATTCCTGCGCCGCCCCCGAAATCTTTGATATCATTTGTTTTGGTCTCGGATATGTTTGTTAGTAGCCTATGGGCAACTTGTAAACCCGAATCGGTTAGGAAATAAGATTTTCGCCGTCTACCTGTAGGATTGGTCATCGTATGTGCAACAACCTCAGATATCAATCCGTCACTCTGAAGGCGTTTCACGGCCCGTGGCACATGGGAATATTCTATATCAACTCCAGCTGCTATGCCCATCTGGGTTACCTCATCGGGTACCTCAGCTTCAGAACCGTAATTCTTATAAATATTTAGATGTAATATTATTCTATCCAGGACAGTTAATTTTATTTAAATTCCTCCGAGGAAGGTAATGTTTCATTTTAATAGATAATCATATATTAAATAGATAATCATATATTAAATTACTTTTCCGTCGAATGAAATAGTATCCTTTTAACTTTTAAGATTTTACTTTTAAAAATTTTGCTTTTAAAAAAATGCATTTGTTCGCATTTTATTTGCGAAGCATTTTTTTATGACATATTGGAATTTCAACCTAACCAGTCGATTTCATCTTTAAATAGGTGAATAGAGGATATACTCCAACGATGAAATCAACCACGAAACCAACATTGAAGCATATCCTGGAAGAAAATGCGGATTCCTATTTAAAAACCTTTGG
>JAEHCK010000263.1 GCA_020696345.1 Thermoplasmata archaeon
GATGGAATCCGGTCTACGTCCATCTGTATATTTACCGTCCTGTCTGAACTGGGCGACTTCAAAGTCAAACCCGTCCATACTGACAGATACGATACCGAAATCTTTTGATTTACCGATATCGAATACCTTTCTGAACAACTTTTCGATTGTTTCCATTGAGGCGTTCGTGGCAATGTCAACATCGTGGGGTTTCAAATCACCCAAGATGACATCACGGACCGATCCACCAACAATATAGGCCTTGGCACCGGCTGTGTTGAGTATATTCAGTATTTTGACGCCCGCTGACAACTCTTTGTTGCCGGTCACATATTTCTTCCACTGGTTAAGCATCTCTTTTGCCTCATTGAGGTAAAGGGTTAGTCTCATATTTCGTAATGTTTATTAATTATCCAGCCATGTTTGCCGAATACACCATGAATGTTAGTAATATCAGAAGTTTGTATATATCCTTCGACCCGTTTGTTTGTTTTCAGATTGGTCGCACTGATAAAAAACTGTGTGTTACCGGGTTTGACCTTCATCGCTTTCTTTTTTGACAGTCCTTCTGGACCTTCATTTATATATTCGTTAAATTTCATTAGCTTACATACGCCAGAACTTCGTATTTCCCGGATTCCATTTTATAATATGATAGATTCAAACGAGCATTTGGCACCACTTCATGTCTATCATAATCATTTTCATCTTTAGTATCTGCCCAACCTAAATCAATGTAAATCTGTTCAGTTTTCTTTACACCACCCAGTAACATACCATCCCATTCAGTTTGATCTTCCTGCAAGGCAACAATACCGAATTTCTTCATAGCATTGAAAATATCATCTAACGGTATTTGTTGATAATATGTATCTTTGACATACTTATGAATTTCTTTGTTGATTTTCTTGATAACGGGCTGTGTTAACTTTCTTGCCGTTGCTTCTATTATAAACTTTCCAAATTTCATTGTCAACCTCTTTATACATTTAAAATATAGATGTTCTCTTTGGTGGGGTCTTCTGTCTCAAATTGAGAAAACCCTCGGGGAATAGGTTGTTCATCATTAACCGTTATATCAGCTCCCAATGTTTTTAGAACATCGACAAGTGTCCAATCGTCTTCCATTATGATGAAATTACCATCCGGCATATCACCAAATACTAAGTCTCTGCCTTCTTTCGATACAGTTTTGGATATAAAATAATACATATTTTCTCCTACTTATTTGAAAATTTTTGAAAATTTAGTTTTCTTCTTAGGTACAACTTTCTTTGCAACCCTTTTCGGTTTCTCAACCTTTTCTTCAATAATTTCTTCATCAATAGAACTGATTGCTGCAGTCACCCTTTCAGTTTTAGTTTCCTCTTCCTCAATATTTTTAGCTACTTCAACAGACACAGGCATTTTAATCTTTGCAACGTCTGTCCACGGTGCGATGTATGTATCATTAGCTATCAACTCCAATTTTACATCATAACGCTTGAGTTCGTCAATAGGTTGTTTAATAAGGTTTTTTAATGGTGGAATTGTGGCTACGACCTTTTCGTCTTCTACCACAATCGGAAATCCGTACTCAACTCCTTCAACATTTAACCTCAAAGCACCTTTTAAATCTCTGGCTTGAACACCACTTATTGAGATTCCAAATTTTATTTTCTTCGTTTCGTTTGAATTAATGTTTAGCATATTTTATTCTTCCTCGGCATATAAAATTGTGATTTTGATTTCTGCTTCAAGATCATCAGTTTCAACCCGTCTAACCACTACTTGTGGCTTTGGTTGTGTATTTTCCCAGTGTCCAGCACCGCCGCCACCACCTTTATCGATGACCGTCACAGTTCCGGATTGTGGAGTAAACATTCCCATTGTCGCTATGGCTACTGACATAAGTTTTACCTATCTAATATTTATTTTAACTTCTTATTTGTTTCCAAGTTGAAAATCTTCCTGCGCCATCGCCAGGTGAAGTTATTTCATATGTACCAATAACATCACTTGCTGTTCCGACACTTGCCGGGTCTGAGTATATTCTAACTCTTGCTGATGTTAAATTATTATCACCATCATAGATGGGAGTATCAATATAAACGTTCTCGTGCATCAAACCTAATAATCGTTTTATATCTGCCTGCATGACATCTGTTGTAGCGCCGATATCTGTTAGTTTCTCACCTGTTGATCCTGCGGAATTATGATCACCGATTGGTTCATCCCATACCGCATCTGCAA
>JAEHCK010000051.1 GCA_020696345.1 Thermoplasmata archaeon
AATACCCTATTACCCCAGTACCCCAGTACCCCAGTACCCCAATACCCCAATACCCCATTCTTTCATTACATCATAATTCACAATTCTCCATCTATAATTCATTATTCATCAACTAATAAAGTAGTGTTAGGATGTAATTGTCATTATTTGCAATCGTTAAAATCTTTTTCATTTATATCAAATAACTTTATTTCCGATTACAAACTAAGGTATAACAATGAAAGATAACATGAACAAGAAAAAAGAGAAATGGCGGCCATTCAAGCGGTTGTTTAAAAGGACAACATGCTCTCCGCCTTCAATACCTTCAACACCCCCACAACCTCCACCACAAACACCAACACCAGCTGTGGAATGTTTCGAGACCGAGGAAGGTGAGATACTCGTAATTGAGATCGATCAGGTACAGGATGATGAAGAAGAGCAAGAAGGAAAATGGGTGGAAGAAGGTGAATCGGATGTGGATGTGAGTGCAGATGTGGGTGTAATTATTGATCCGCCGGAAAGGTATGAATTTGAAAATCAGGAAAAACTCGTATTCGTGATAGAACCAACACTAAAAGAGTTCGGCATATTTGGCCTGGATGATGATGCCACTGATCTGGAACTGAAAAAAAGCTATAGAGAACTAATAAAAGAACATCATCCTGATAATGGTGGTGAGCCGAAAATGTTTATCAAAATTCAAAAAGCATACGAGAAGATCTTACAGTATAGATCAATTGAATTATGAATATGGGAATGTGATCAGTTGGTGATGATTATGGGAATGGGGAATAGGATTACGCTTCCCGTCTAGGCATCAAGTAATCCATTCCCCACCAAGCATCAAGTAGTCCATTCCCCACCAAGCATCAAGTAGTCCATTCCCTACCAAGCAACAAGCAGTCCATTCCCTTATCATTTTAATTTAATCCATTCCCGTACATACATTAATTGATCAATTCAAATAAGCAGTAGTTTATCCATTTTACACCCCTCCCCCAGTGCTTTCCACCGATAACTAATCGAAACGGTCACCCCTCGCCAAACGATTCTGTTTATTAAATGATCGTAGTGGTCGGCCGAAGGCTTGGCCGAAGGCCATAACTTACAACATCTTTTCCAGAAACTCCGCGGCGGTCCTGACAAAACCCGGGCATAACGTTTGAAAGCAATTCTTCTCGTGAGCCAGTTCCCGACCCTCCGGTGTGCTCATGTCACAACCGATCAGGTCCTTGCATTTCAATGAACCGTGGCGTGCTTTGAATCTATTCATGAATTCCACAATATGTTCGATGGTTTGTTCTTTAGCATCGGCCTCGTCAAGATTCGAGGTGCCGTATTTAAGGCCGAGGACCATGACGCTGCCACTGACCGCACCGCAGATCTCACCCATGCGCGCAATGCCGCCGCCGAAGCCAGTACCGATCAACAAAGCCGTATTTCGGTCCAAACCGAGTTGGGGACCGTAAACTGTTATGATCGCCTGGCAGCAGTTCATGCCTTCTTGAAAGTTAGTCACCGCTCGATCAGTCTCGTTCATATTAATAATGCCTCCTTTGATCGGTTAATGATCAGATCGTGTATAAACTCTACGGACTTGCGGATGAGGAGATCGCGATTGTAGAACGTGATAATGGATAACTTCAAACATCGATTCGTGATTTGCATTAAAATGCAAGAATTTACAGACTTTTGTGCATTATGTATTAAATAAGGGAACAATAAAGTTCATTCCATTGGTGAAATGGCTGTTGTGATCGAGGTCATACAGCATGATATCTGCAGGAGCTAAACGATTTGTGTTCTCGCGGTAACTTTCTAATCGACCATTTGGCCGTTTGGGAAAATTTGTTAATTATTCTTTTTGTCTAACTTGGTTATTATATCTTTTGGCAATTCCTTCGGTAATTCCTTAGGTAACTTCTTTGGTAATTTCTTAGCTGTTTTCGACTTTTTTCCTTCCACTTTTTCTTTGTTCTTATCTGTTTCTGTTTTAGTTAGTATTTTCTGCCTAGGTCGATCTTCTAGAGTTTTTTCTTCCTTCTCTTCCCGCTCTTGAACTTGCTCAACTCCTCGCTCACGCTTTTTCATGCTTGATAGAATTATAATAATTATCAGCAACACCAGTATCAAGATCAATAGTACGGTTTGGAGATCAACCTTAAGTGCTTCATCCTCACCGGTCGCTTTCTCGATATCTTTACTTAACTCTTTCTCTGCTTGTTCGAGTGATTTGTCCAATTCATTAAGGTCACTAATGATGTTATCTAGTTTACTCGAATCTTTTAATGTATTGCTAATATCTGATACTTTACCATCAACAGAATTTTGGAAATCCATAACATCATTATTAATATCTAATAACCTCGCAGCGAGTGTTGAGTTATATTCGGAAACATTTATAGAAAGGTTTATGATCTTGCTATTGAGAGTGGAAAGAGGTAATGTATCTAATGAATTGAGTATGTCGGAAATGACTGATAAATCGTTTTGAACTCTCTCTTTATCAGTTAAATTTTGGGAACTCATCCTAGTCCCAATAATAGTTAAGTTTTCCAAATTGCTTTGAAGAATATTCATTATCTCTACTAAATCTTTACGGATTTTTGTATTGAAGTTGGTTGTCATGTTGGCTAAATCCGTCAAATGACTATGTAATGTCTGGTTTGTAACTTTTAGATTGGAATCTATTGCACTAAGTGTAAGCTCAAGCCATGTTCGGAGTGCAGTATGATCTGTGGTCATATTGTATAAAAGATCCGTTAATTGGTATGTTATTGATGACTTCATTCCTGTAATATCATCGTCAACGAACTGAATTGTGTCTAGGATATCTGTATCAATTAACTGAAGTGCATCTAGGATAGCCGTAGTATTATCTATCAATTGTTCTCTTGTGAGATTGTTCTCATTTTGTACAATATTAGATAGTGTGGTCAATAGACCTTTTATATCAAAATCATGTGTTGTCATGTTATTATCAAGACTCTGAAGTAAGTCGTAAGTGTCGTTTAATTTATCCAAGATCTCGGTTCTTGTAAGGGTATGTTGGTTGATCACAGTATCTGACAATAAATTGATTGTGTTGTTTAATACGTCATGCTGGGCAGTTAGGTTTGCTTCCATCAAATTCAAACTAGCCTCCAAGTCTGCAATATCGTTTGTAATTGTTGTTAATAGGTTCTGGATATCAGCAGATAAAGAGGCATTCACGTTAGCTAGTTCATTTAAAATGTTTCCTTCTGAGCTGGAAATAGTAGTTAGAATGTTGTTTTCTATATTCGTCAATCTATTCAAAATTGTGCTGTTTACATTACTAAGCTGAGCAGCTAGATCGTTAATCAATGATGGAATTGTCATATTTAGATAGTCTATATCAGCCTGCAAGTCACTAATGCTATAGTTCATGTACGCTAAGTTAGATTGAATCTCGATAACCCTGTTTTGGATATCGTTCACCGTGAGATTCATAGAGGAAAGGGTGGCATTGATGTTAGATATATCCTGTATCCAATCCACTACCTCAAACGACGTCATCCCTAAGCTGTAACTACCAGATATATCACAGCACACCACCACGAAATATACTCCGCTTCTTTTTATGGTGTTGCTGTAGTTATATAATCCAAGATCATCATCGAGAACGTTCATTATGTCATTATCAACTATCTTGTTCATGTTGTCATCGTACACATAAATTAGTAAAGTTGTATCGGCTGTGTTAGCACGTACTCGACCATTTTTCGTTACTAAGGCCATGATATCATATTCTACATTAGCATTATTATATTGTAAACCTGTAGTCACTGTAACCTCAATCTCAGGAGTTTGAAAGTCTCTTAAAACAATTATAACATCCTTTGTTCTATTCATGACCAGGTCAATGTAATTAGTATAGATTCCTGATTCTGCTTTAGCTACATGGGGTGTATAGTAGATTCTTCCCGATAGTTTTTCTATATACTCAGTCACCGTAATCCATTTCAAGTATCCATCTGATCCGGTTATATTTGAATGGACTAAAGATCCGGTTACATCATATACTTCTACTGACGCACCAGAAAGAGGTTGCAATTGGGCATCTTTTACATGTACATGGAGATACCACTGCACTGTCAAGTTGGACAGTACATCTCCGAAGCCTGTCTTTGTTTTGTCAAATGTTGTATTGACCACTGTTACTTGTGCGCTCGAGTTAAGGTAAAAGGCGTTCGTATTCGTGTTGTTTACAGTGCAATTATATATAATTACTGTCGAATCATTGAAATATATAGCATAGTAGCAGTAGCCGAAAGTCACGTTCGTTATGTTTGAATTATCGGTCTCAATCGTCAATCCTTTGTTTGCATCGTCCCAGCCGCACTCGCTTATCTCGCTGTCGTGCATCTCAAAGATCGCTCCGGACTTCACAACGAACCAATATTCGTAATCCGCGTTAACAGCCGTTATGTGGCTGGGCCCGGTTCCATTGTCCAAAATGTACATCTCACCTGTGGAATTGACCTGTATCCCATATTCCCCGTCGTAGCTGCAATTGAGCTTCCAGGTGGAAGAGTTCACGTACACGACGCCATCGATCCAGACATTGTTCGAGATAATTGTATTGGGGCTGTCGTACAAGGTTAAGAGCGTGCCTGATTGAATAGAGATGTCCCCACAGGTCACAGACACATTGTCCATATGCAATACTCCTGTCCCTATTGTGGTTATGCTCCCATCGAGGGTGAAAATAGAATCGGCAATTGTTATTTCCTTGTTCACATTCACGTTTTCAGTGAAAATAATATCCCTCATCTTGAGGGTGTGCCCATCTAAGGTATTAGTGTCGTCTATTGCATCCTGGATACTCGTGAAGTATTCGCCGGTGTCGATGTTGTGGACTGGAGCAAGCTGTCTAAAACGTTCTTGAATCTCGTAGAGGGTGAGGGCGCGGGAATAGATGGCGACTTCGTCCATAATGCCATCATAAGAATAACCACCTGCCCCAAAGCCGTCATACGGTCTACCGCTATATCTACCAAAATCAAGTGGAGTATTATATGAAGTTATAGTACCGCTGTAAGAAAGAGATCCTTTTTCAACACCATTTACGTAAACTTTAAGTATAGTACCATTGAAAGTCCCTACAATGTGTTGCCATACTCCAACGCTCACAGAATTATCTGACGCCGGACACTGTCGGTCTGTTCCTCCTGAAGAAATCATGAAGACCAATCTTCCATTGTTATTAACCACCAAGTTATACTCATAAAAAGGATTAAATCCTCCGCTTGTTTTTGATATAACATTTACAGCTCCATCAGGATCATTAAAATCATCAACCTTAATCCAGGCTTCAAGTGTAATTGCATTTTTTGGGCTTAAACTTGTATGATATGGAATTTTAACATAATCATCACTCCCATCAAAATTCAATGCTTTTCCAGATATTCCATCTACCCACTCTGGTGCATTTGTCGGATAGCTCGGCATTAAGGTGCCGTTGTTATTGTTTCCGCTAGTATCATTTGCATATTGACCAGAGCCTTCGTCGAAGGGCCACATGGCTGCTCTAGCCCACCAACTACTCATGACAAAGGGCCAGTTGTCCTTGTTGCTTCCACCAGAGATCGCATATGGGTTGTCCACAAATCCATCACCGTTTGCATCAGGAGAAGTCCAATCGTTCCAATAGTTGCCGCCTGAGGGGTAACCGTTGTCCCATTGGTTGCTACCAGTATCACGTGCCTGGACACCTCCTCCCTTGTTTTTGATGAAATTGTTGTAATAGATCGTGTTACCGTTACTAGTCTCATAGAGTTGGACGCCCCAGTTGTTATTCGAGGAAAAGGTGTTGCCAATAATTTTAAAATTGCTGCTGGATTCGCGGAGGGTGATACCATTTAGATTGTTCGAGATGATGTTGTTTGTGATAGTGTCACCACTACACCCCCCGACACTGATGCCTCCGCCAACATTCGAGAATATGTTGTTGCCTATTATTATGTTGTTACCGCCGGTGCATTTGCCGATGGCGATGCCCACGGAATTCGAGTTAACGGAATTGTTAGCAATGATGTTGCCACTAGACTTATGGATAATTATTCCATAGCTGTTGTTCGAGGCGGTGTTGTTGGTGATGGTGTTGCCATTGCTGGACTCCTTGAGGGCAATGCCACAACAATCCTCACCGCCTGCATTGGAACCTGTATTGTTATTTATTGTATTGCTAGTTGAAAAGCCTATTAAGATCCCTACACTTCCATCGCTAACATTCTGATTTTCCACAATGACATTCTGACAGTTAGCAAGTATAACCTGTCCTGCACCAGGTGGAATAATGCCTCCATTGACATTTTTCCAATAATACAATGGTTTACCATTTACGGTATTGTTAACATCAATAGTATGTGTATTCCAATGTTGCAGTAGATCTCCTCCAATATTTAAGCCGCATGAAAACATCGAATTATTAACGATTGTGTTGCTCGATTTCCAAAGATGAATGCCATATCTATCATTTAAATTGCAGGTGTTGTTAGCGATTATATTACTGTTCGATAATTCACCCAATATGATGCCAATCCTGTTCGAGTTACAGGTATTGTTTTCAATTGTGTTGCTCGATGAATATTCCGGTCTGATACCATCACCATTGTTCGAGGATACATTATTGTCAGCGATATAGCAGTTCTGGACATTATTGAGTTTTATCCCTGCAGCAGGCGCACTTCCACTATTCGTCACCATAAACCCAGTCATATTCACCCAATCGACTGTAATGTGCACTACATCGCCGCTACCGCCGCCATCAATCGTTGTATTCGTTGTTCCGTTTCCTATTAATGTCACTGTTCTGTTCACCGCCACATTTTCGTTGTACGTGCCTGCCCAAACATATATAGTATCTCCCGGTGCGGCATTATCAATCGCCGCCTGAATAGTAGTGTAGTTACAGCTCACGCCAGGAGTCCCGTCATCATCAACTATGATTATATCAGCTTTCACAGTCAAATGTTCTGTTCCCAGATCAAAAACAAACGGCAGTATGCCAATGATCAGAATAATTATTACCCCAATTGACACGAGTCTTTTTTTAAGCATATTATACATAGCCCACACCCTCCAAATATATATTGAAATATAATTACTCCAGCGTATCCTAAGTATTTAACAATATCGCTTATTTTTCCACTTTACCCACATTACCACAATCCTAAACCAACCAATCCACCTTCCTACTCACGCCTTCGAATCCATATAATTTTAAGTTTAATCCCAATCTTCAATTTCAGGTTCGACATCTCCGGCTGCAAATTCCTCTTCGTCATCCCATTCTACTAATTCCTCGATCTTAAGCTCCTTCTTTTTGGGTGGTTTGCTAATTCTTCTCGCTCGCTTTTTCTTCTTTCTCAATTCTTTACGCATCTCTCTTGGCTTTTTCTTTACTTCTTTTAATTTCTCCGCCCTTTTAGGTTTCATAATAATAATAATAATAATAGCTATGAGAACAATAATTATTATACTTATTACGATCAAGATAATAATTAAATGATCTAATTTTTCTGGTGTGGTTCTTTTCTTTGTCGGATAATTATTAATATCCAACGGGTCCGTGCCGGCTTCTAATTCTTCACTGTCACTGTAGCCATCGTTATCGTCATCCGGATCCATCCATGATTCAGTATTGTTTTCATCACCATCAGGTATACCATCGTAATCAGTATCTACTGGGTAAGATTTATTGTCATTTGGATCTGTACCTAAAAAGACTTCCCATTCGTCTAAGAAATTGTCGCCGTCATCATCGTCATCCGCATTATCCCAAACACCATCACCATCTGTATCTTGCCATTCTGTTTTTGTAGTGAATTCAAATGTATAATTTTCCACCAGACCATTACCTGCTAGATCTTTTACACTAGTGGTTATTGTTACAATGTATTGATCATCATAGCCAAGAGTTGTAGATGGTTTGAAGGTTATTGTTTTATTTTTATTATCATAGGACATTGTCCCAGATATCAAATTACTTTTACTATCCGTTATCGTGATATTTATCGGAGTTAGAGTATTGTTATTCAAAGTTGCGTTAAATGTAATAACAATTATACTATCTATGGAGACATTAGCGGCATTATTCTGAGGGATGGTCGACAATACAATGGGAGAAGTTGTATCTAATATTATTATATTACTGATCGTACTTGCTACATTACCCGCTCTGTCTTTTATTCTTACATAAACGGTTTTATTACCGTCACCATTTGTCAATTTCCAAGTTTTTGAAGTAGCATATGTTTCCCACGGGCTCCATGAAATGCCATCGTTACTAAAATTCATTAAATTTATCCCAGAAGTTGTATCGTATGCAGAAATTGATAGGCTAACATAAGTAGAATTAGTATAGGGTGCACCGTTATTTATGGTGAAGTATTTAATAATCGACGGCGTAGTATCCAATATTATAGTATCATTAACTTCCGTTGATATTAAGCCAGCTTTATCTATAACCATAAGATAGATTTTTTTGACCCCGTCACCGGGTAATAATGCCCATGGTTTGGTAATGTTATAAGGCTCCCAATTGGTCCAATTTATAGTGTCATTGCTAAATGACATTTGCCATAAACCCGAGGTATTATCATACGCATTTATATTGAGAACTACAGAGCCAGAGTTTACATATGTCTTTCCGTTTTCAACCGATAAACTCACAGATGGTAGTGTTTTGTCCACCTTGACCGTAAGCATTTTTGTGGTCTCGGTGTTCCCTGCTAAGTCAACTGAATAGTATTCTATTATGTGTGTCCCCCCGGTTGTGATCACTATCTCGCCAGAATATGTCTGCCATGTTCTTCCACCTGTACGGTACATCATCGTGTCTATACCACTTGTTTCGTCGATCCCATCTAGTACAATTGATATGCTGGAGACATACCACTGATCATTGCCTACTGTTCCCGTAACCTCATCGGATGTAGATGGGTTTACCGAATCTATCTTAAATGTAATGTTTTTCATTTCTTCCTGATAACCGACATCGTCTTTGGAATAGAAATATACAGTATGGCTTCCGTCTCCGGAGACTATGAAGTCCCCTATGTAAGTGATCCACGATCCGCCATCAACCCTGTACTTTGTGAACTCCACATTAGATATAATATCAATTGCTGTCAGATTCACCTCTACATCACCAATGTACCAACCGTTTGCACCTGCACTTCCACTGATTGCATAGGTAGTCGTTGGGGGGCTATCAAGAATTATCGTATCATTTACTGCGGATGCCTCATTTCCAAGGTTATCTCTGGCCTTGAAATATATTGTTTTAACCCCATCACCGGAAGGAATAACATATGTGGTCGATGTAGAATATACTTTCCAATCAGTCCATGTTATGTTGTCATCGCTGAAACGCATCTGCCAAACATCATGAATTAAATCTGTAGCAGATAATGTTAAGATCACCGTTGTACTATTTGTATGAGTATCGCCCCCATTGATGATTATTGAGAGCTCTCGGGGCGGTGTTGCATCATAACCGCAGATAGCATCAGTTCCAGTTTCTACTTCTTCATTCGTAGCATTGTCAGTGGCGTTGCTGTAGAATTCATAGTAACCATCACCACCTGGGAAGTAGAAGTCCCATTCCCACGGACTTAACGTATCTACCTCTACAGAGGTCCAAATACCCCCCCATGTCACGTTGTCTGTACTAAATCTGTAGAACAGCTCAACACGTGCTACACCGCTAAATGTATCATCTGCAGTGGCAGTGATGGTAAATGGCGTAGTAGTTTGCCAGTACGATGGGATTGTATTAACACTTGAAGTTGGCGGTATTATGTCCTGTGCAAGTGTAAGATCACCGTAAGTGCTTGGATCAATGGATGTAGCCATCCCACCAGGTGGCCAATCTCCAGTGGATACGGATAGACCCGCATCCTCACTGTATACAAAAATACCAATGGTATCCCCAGGTGTTGATTGTAATGCGCTCGTTGTTAGATCAATACACACCTCGTATTGTACATTTCCACTCGTATTTGATATGTTCCCAACAACACCAACAGCTGTATCTGTTCCCCCATCGTTTGGTGGGTCACCATATATTCTCCTATACTGGCACACTACGGTTGCACCATCCCATTTCACCCAGAAGTTACCTTCACCTGTTGGACTGCTGGTTGGCGGCCAAGCGTGGTCGTGGTTGTCATCAAAGTAGATACCGATCCGATCATCCGGATCCAAAGACAGGTCAGATGTATCGTTGATAGCGATATAAAGCAATGTCCCGTTGTTTTTCACGTACATCGTGACTGATCCAGGGGGAACACTACTGGATGATATGTCTACTATCTGTGCATCGTCCCATTCATCAATAGATATATTACCATCTATTGTAGGTGTAGGTTGCGAGATTGGCCATAGTGACTCAATATATGGTACAGTTATCGTTATGGTTGCGTTATCAAAAACTGAGGACTTATTATCTGATGTTGCTGTTATCGTTACCGTATCTGCGGTACCGTTCACTACCGTGCCCGGGATACTTACGTTTATGATCATATCTTTGTAATCTCCAGAAGCTGGAAGGCTTCCAGTGTCTGGGGTTCCATTGAAATTTGCATCTCCTAAAGGTGTTATTCCATCTGATTCGTAGAAGTTAATTGTCCATCCTGATGGTGAAAAAGCTGTTATATCAAATATATCAGAACCGCTTGTACCGATATTCGTTACTCTCAATGTATATGAAACGTTTGTACCTGGCATTCCTCTCTGAGATTGGGACGATGGTGCTATCCTCACTCCCATTGGGATATATGTATCACCAATAGTTACATCGTCTATGTACCATCCTGAATTTGTCACGTAAGTGTCGGATTCGAAATGGAACCCAATAAGAACGATATTGCCAAGGTACGGGGAAAGATCAAATTTCTCCTCTGTCCCAGACACCCAACCTCCGCTCATACTGCTGTAACCATCACCAAAGTTATTGGTCTGGTCCGGATAGCCACCTACCGGAGTGATCCGCGTCCAGGTCGTACCCAAATCAGTTGATATCTCCACCACCCCAATATCCCAATTCTTCTCGATATCATACCAATTCCAGAAAGTTAAGTTTGCAGTTACTGGGGAGGTTAAATTGATAGGAGGTGTGATCAGCCATGCGTCCGCATAATTTGTATAATTTGTATCGATATTAGTTCCCCAGCAGTACGTACCAGAGCATGCATTATCTGGTCCAAAACCCGCAGGGTATCCAAGTTGCCACTCAGTGCCTGCACCGTTGGTTTCATTGGTCCAAAAATCAGGGCCGGATTCCATGTCGTCAAACCAGGTAACATTTTCAGACGGGAGCGTTGTAAATGTATAGTAAGCACTACCATTATTATCTATTACGGTATTTCCTGCATAGTCTGTAGATTGCACATCATAATAATATGTCGTGTTCGTGCTTAATCCGGTAAATGTAATAGAATGCGTTATTGTCATCGTTAGATCTGAGTTTGATAAAGTTGGGGGTGTGGTTGTACCATAGTTGACATTGCTATTGCTGTCTTCGTTCGTAGCCCAGATGATTACAGCAGTCATGTAGGAGGGCGTCGCTGTGACGGATGAGATGATAGGTGGTGAATCATCTACAAGCGCGGTGTCAATGACCGTATCTGGGTTCCCAGTCCCATTATTTGCATCCGTGTATCTCACTGTTATAGTATCACCATTTGCAACTTCCAAAGACCCATTATTTGGGTTTGCAGCATCAATCTGTAGTTGAACTGTCCCCACGAACCTGCCAGTGTTTACATCGGTCTCATTGAGCAGGATTGTAGTGTTTTCCCAGTCACCAGTTGGGGCACTACTGACGTTATCTATTATGTATGTCTCCGCTATAGTAGGATTTGTGTTGAGGTCCCAGTCCATAAGTGTGATCGTGGCGATATCATTGGATTGGTACGCCATGTTGTCAAATTGAACATACCCCTCGCTTAAAATGAAAGATACAGTTACATATCCCGGCGTTGTTTCTGGTGTATCAGAGGACTCTCGGGAAGTTACAGTGGGACTACCAGGGGTATAGTTACCTTGATAATACTCGATTTTAAAGGAGGTAATGGTACTAGAACTTGATCCAGAACCTATTTTAAGATAGGAAATGTTGGTCCCGGCGTCCCAGTTGTCCTGGAATTCCGTTATATCGAGACACATAAATGATGGGAAATCGTAGCTACCGCCATTCCATTCAGGCGCTCTAGTTTCCTCCGGGCTTCCATAAGGGCCAACCCCCAATTCTATAGAAGCACTTCTAGCGCCCTGGGGGTTCAGATTCCAGACGCCTAAAAGAGATGGCTCGTAGTCGATCTTATCAATATATCTGTAGCAGAGGCTCCAACTCAAATTCTTGAAACAATCGTAGGTCATATAATAAGTACCGTTTGAATAGGGGCCCCATGATGCCCCCCATGAGTTGACTATCTTAAAGGCACCGGTCTCCCCATCATCTGTTATCGAATCATTGTATCCTACAACGGTATTTGCATGATTGGGGGTCCCCTCGGGGCTAAACTCCGCCCATGACATTATACCGTTCCCGTCCGCCCATCCCGCACTATATCGACCTGCATTCAAGGCCATTGGGATGGCACAGCCCTCGTCAAGCCATGATTTAATTATATCGATGTTAGTAACTGAAGTGGCTTCGTAGCTTTTCGCCCGATATTTCGGGGCTTGTCTCCAGGCATCCTCGTCTCCCCACGAGGTGTGATCCGATTGTGAGTACGGCATATAACTTTCCGGACAGTTTCCAACTGTGGAAACAACTGCCATGGGACTTGCAAGATCGGAGCCGCTATCGGCGCCTCCATTTACCTTATGATAGACCCAATCCGCGCTCATCAAATGGTCATTATTTCCTGTCGAAGCATCGGTCCATCCTTCATCCTTGGCCTGCAGGTATCCGTTTGCATAATAGCCTGTAGACCATGAAGCGCAGGAGCCTTCGCCTCCTTGACTTCTAACTTGGGGAAAGCAAGGATCCTCCATGAGATCCACAGAGGAGTTACCTAGGGGACCATCCTGCAACCGTTCAAGGCCTCTTTGCACCGAATCAACGATCTTTAAACGACCGATCGTAGCCTCCCATTGTTGTTCGGTTGGAGGGGCCAATCCGGTTCCGTGACCATCGATGATCATGTTGTAGTTCTTATTTGGTTCTCTGACACCGATTCTGGATTTCATGGCTTCTATTTCCTCTCTTATCACAAAATGCGATCGGTATATTCTTCGGTCTGTTGATAAGAAAGAGCCTGTTAAACTTCTTTTTGCTTCCGAATTCAAAATCGCTTCCTCGTTTTCTTCCCCCATCACATTCCCAACTACAGTTACGGTAGAGCCACATAGAAGGAGAAACACCAAGCTCACTACAATCCATCTTACATATATCCTTTCTTTTCTTATTTTATTCCTCCTCAATCTCTATTTCAAGATGTTATTCCTAAAACGCAATCTCAAATATTTAACAATACCGCATATTATTACTTTTTCACCCCCATTAATAACCATCCATAAACATAAATGATCGACTGGAACTTAAAAAAAAGTACTTCCCTGGAGAGATATCCTGACGTATAAACCCCGCCCCACCATAGAACACGGATACAACGAATGCAACTTAAAATATTTAATAATATTATGCTTATTTAGGGATTTGGGATGTGGCACACATAGTGATTATCAATATATTGTCTATGACATTCATCACCGGGATTCGGGATTTGCACGTTTCGAAAGATTTGTGCATTTAATCACTTGTGGGATTCGGGTCATATCGCTAGGATATCAACCCACCTCCTACAACCCGCATCCCAAATCCCTTGAAAATCAAAAAATACAAAAAGATGGATTCGGATCTTATCGCTATGATAGCAACCCACCCCCCACAACCCACATCCCAAATCCCTAATGAATTAATAATAAATTTCAATAATCATTTTCAAATACTTAAAAACTATTACCCACCCATGCAAGGGGATCATAAATGGTAGTTGGAGCAAGACTTGAAGGAATACAACTATCTGGCATACGTAAGATGTTCGAACTTACCACGGAGAGATCGGTTAACTTAGGCCTTGGCGAGCCCGATTTCCAGCCAGCTCAACATATACGCCAGGCATTATCAGACGCCGTTGAAAAAGGTTACAACAAATACGGTCCCACGAGCGGCATATCTAACCTTCGTGAAGCCCTGGCAAATGGTGCGAGGAAGTACCGCAGTGATATTACCGCCAATGATATCGTGGTAACCACGGGCAGTACACAAGCACTAATGATCACCGCCCAGTACTTGTTCAATCCTGGTGACGATGTTCTACTACCGGACCCGGGATTCGTGTTGAATGTGCCGCAGGTAAGGATCGCTGGGGCGCGACCGTTAATGTACCCGTTGAAACAGGAGCACGAGTTCATACCACAGGTGGATGACCTGGAAAAACTGGTTACACCCAAAACGGTTGCCATCTACACTAACTCACCCTCCAACCCTACGGGTGGCGTGATGTCAATAGAAGATATCCGTGCTATCACACAGTTTGCCGAGGACCACGATCTTTGGATAGTATCCGACGAGGTCTATGACCAGATAGTATATGACCGAGAGCACCAGTCATTTCTTGGCGATTACGATAAAGTTATCCATATAAATTCTTTATCCAAAACCTATGCGATGACCGGATGGCGGTTCGGGTTTCTCATAACAAAAGCACCGATCATTGATAAATTATCTATACTGAATTATTACACAATCGCATGTCCGAACGTACCCACCCAGCATGCAGCCCTGGCCGCAATGACCGGACCACAGGAGCATGTAAAGCAAATGGTCAACGAGTTCAAGCGCCGCCGTGACCTGATCGTGGACAGGTTGAACCGGATCGATGGAATTCACTGCCTGGTACCCAAGGGTGCATTCTATGCATTCCCGAAATATGATTTCAATATATCTGCTCTCGACTTTGCCATGGAATGTGCAAGATCCGATCTTATATGCACCCATGGCTCGGCCTTTGGTGACGCCGGGGAAGGACACATTCGGTTTTCATATGCAAACTCGATGGATAATATCAATAAAGGCATTGATATATTCGAAGAGGTGTGCGAGAAAATTAAGGGGTAATAATGGAAAAATTCCAAGCTCCAAACTGTGGAAAAGTCGAAGAGTTTTCCATAGCGAGTTAATTTGCCTTGGCAAATTAGCCTAGTAGCAAGTTCCAAATAAGCTCCAAACTCCAAACTTGAAACACAAAACTCCAAACTTATCATTGGAATCTCTTTATTATTGATTTGTATTATTAGTGATAGGATGAAAATTCTTCAAACCTGTATCAGATTCCCACCTGCACCTGGTGGTGCGGAGACCCATGTGCTGGAGATCTCGAAATTGCTCAAGAGCCGTGGGTATGATCTAACCGTGTACACATCCGATCTCTATAAAGAGGTGCCGTTTACGAGAAAGAGTGACTGGTCAGTGCAAGTGCAGGGCATTCCAGTTAAGCGTTACAAGGCATATTCCATGCCGGGTGAGCTGCATTATGTTTTCATACCCGGGCTCGCAAAAGCACTATTGGATGTGGATACCGACCTTATTCACGCACATTCATACGGTTATTTCCAGGTCAATATCTCCGGGTTGAACAAGCGCCTGCGTGATACTCCGTTCGTGCTCACTCCACATTATCATCCACCATGGTCCATGTGGGGCGGTGATAGACGCAAACAACTGCGCAAGATATATGATAAAATATTTTCACCGGCCGTTCTAAATTCTGTTGACCGGATCATAGGTGTCTCACACCACGAGATGGAACTGCTCCAGAGGTTTATCAAAATTGACTCCGATAAGATCAGGTATATACCGAACGGCATCGACTTTTCCCGGTTCGAACCCATTCCGAAGCCCGATAAATTCCTGAATCAATTCAAGCTCCAGGGCAACATCGTGCTTTATGTCGGTCGTTTGGCAAGCAACAAGGGTCTGGAGGTTCTTGTGGACGCCGCACCCGAAATATTGAAAGAGCATCCGGACACCACATTCGTGTTCGTGGGTGAGGACGAGGGGATGAAAGAGTTGTTGATCAAAAAGGCCAAAAAACTGGGTATTTTGAAGAAACTGCTGTTTACGGGCCATATTAAAGATGATGATCTGTTTAACAGCAGCTTTGCCGCGTGTGATGTGTTCGTTCTGCCGTCCGAATACGAGGCATTTGGCATAGTACTACTCGAGGCCATGGCGTGCAAAAAACCGGTGATCGGAACAAGAGTGGGTGGAGTGCCGGAGGCCATCGGCGACGGTGGTGCGGGGATCGTGGTGGAATATAACGACCCGGACGAATTGGCCGGGGCAATTAATAAACTGCTTGCCGATCGAAAGCTGTGTCAGAGTATGGGCGAACTCGGCAGAAAACGCGTAAAAAAGAAGTTTACCTGGGAGATCGTCGTTGATCAGATAGAGAAGGTTTATGCTGAGTTGATATAGTTTTAAATGCTTAATTGACAAGGTATTGGAAAAGCTAAATTTTAAAAGTTAAAATTAGGGACCAAAAACAGGAAAGTGGGGGGAGGTAAGAGGAAAGCGGGTTGATAACTTAGCGATATGACCCTCTGTCCTCTAGCGTTTTTATCAATAACTTCTCCTAGTGTCCTCTTTCCACTTCCCAGTATTAGCAATAATTATTTAAACTGACAACTAACATCAGACAACTAGTTCTTACCCCGACCCCTGATCATAGCTTAAAATATGCTTATTTATAGCTCCAATTTCTCCAATATCTTCTTCTCGGTCCCCATGATCTCGATGGAAATTTGAACATGCTCGTTCAGTCCGGAATCTTTAAGCTTGGGTTTCAATAAATTATCTATCTGAAAGATCCCCGATGAGTTCGACATCTTGATCACGATGGGTTTTTTACCCGAGCCGATCTCAACATCCTCGATGGCCATGGCAGAAACCGAATGAATATCTACTTTCCCCGCCTTGAAAGGAATACGTGCCCGGCCCTCTTTCATGTCCAGTGCGTCCGCGATGCAGAGCACACCGGCCTCGACCGTTATCGGTTTATAATCTCTATGATGGGCGACGATGGCATGTAATGCCTCGGTAGTGATGATGGTCGCCTCATGCTCAGCGTAAATTTCCGTTAAAAAATCTTGTAATAGCGGTATTGCCAGCGGTATAGAGAACCGGGTATGATCTTGGCGGTGGATCGAATGCCCGATATCATGCAGCACCGCAGCCAGGAACACCACCACTTCGGCATCTTCTTTTGACATTGAATGGTCTTTTTCTATGCTGGTTTCAATACCCGCATCTATTAGATTTCGCAGGAGCTTCAAAGCAATGTTCGACACGATCGCCACATGCGTGCTCCCGTGGTCGCTGTATCCCAACCGGTTGATAGCCATAACATTCGAACACTCTAAAAGCGTCGCCAGACGTTTGCTGGATCTTATCCTGGCCAGAACCTTTTTGAGCTTCTGATTACCTTTTGTTGGTATGTTTAATTTCATGGGTGATACTACAATTATGATTTTATAAATGTTTCTAATTAGAAATTATGTCTCCTCTCGAGAATTTGTGCAGATTTAGTGTATTAATATGATTGAAATAAAATATTCTGGGTTTTCTCTGAAAGTTTCGTTTAACGGTATCGAGGCTCGTATCGTTCAACGGTTTCGGCTAACGGCTCCTTACCGTTTAACGTTAGACGTGTTACGATACACAATAGAATCCTTCGGATTCAATCGAGACCTCAAAATTCATTCATATCTTAAAGTTTTGAATTTTGACGTCGAGTTTCGAAACCGTAGGACGTTTTCGGTAAACGGTAACTGAGCAGGCTTATCCCCGAGTTTTGGGATGACCGTAAAATTTTTTGCGAGGGTTAAGCCAGCGCAAGTAACCGTCAAAAAGTTTCCGTTCGAAACCGACACCGACTGACGAAATCTACATGAACAGATAAGCAATGAAATCAACACAAATTAGCTTACCAGACTTCAAAAATATGCACAGATTTGTAAGGGGGGCCGAAATAAATTAACGGTTGTATTAATTTTGATATAATTAGCTGGTGTTCTGATTTATGGAAATCCCAATAATACCAAATAAATTTTTCAAATAAATAGATAATAGAAAGATTAATATAATTTCAATATCTATTTGCACCACTTAAAAATATAGAGTGATCTTTATATTGAAATCTAGGAGGGGCTAGATAATGATTGAAAAAGTGGCAGGGGATAGAAAAATAGACAAAAATAATAAAAATCAATTTTTCGATTATAAATCAATACCTAAGAAAAAAATAATTTTAATTTTTTCGATAATTGGGATCTTAATAATCGCATCTGTTTCATCGGTTGTATTTTTTGCATTTCAAGAAGAAGATGGAGACAAGACAAAAAAGGTTGAAGAACCAGATAATATTTTAGATTCAGATAATGATGGATATTCGGATGTCCAAGATGCATTTCCTGATAACCCGAATGAATGGTTAGATACGGATAAAGATGGGCTCGGAGACAATGCTGACCCTGATGATGATAATGATGGTGTGCCTGATGTTATTGAGGAAGCAATAGGTACTGATAGTAAAAATCATAAAGATATTCCAAGTGATGACGAACTAGAAAATTTTAAAGACCTTCCATCAAATTTAACCGATTATAAATCTAGAGAAATAGAAGGAATAATAATTTATGATAAAACCTCAAACAATTATAAGACCCAAGAAGCGGAAAATACTGGTTATTTAGTATCATTAGAAAAAAATACACGAAATTCAGAGGTAAATTATACTACTACAAAAATTGTAGTGCCAGAAAACTTTTCTAACATTGTCTCTGGTAATTTCAAGGTAATATCTGATATGAATGCGACGTATTTGATAAAATCTATTCCAACCAATACTACAGATGCAACAAACAAAATTCTAGAAGATATTTCTCAGTTTGATTTTCAAAATGTTGAAACCGATTTTATCTCAGTTGGCATTAGTTACAATCATTATACATACGGAATAGGAATTAATGAAAATAGTGAATTTATCTATGTCACTTTCGACGATAATCCAACAATGTTTACCAATGTTCATGTAACTGGCACGGTTGTGCCGATTGAATTTTTTATGAAAATAGGTATAATTAATATTGATATAATGACCAAACTCAATGATTCTAAAAATATTTTTAATATGAATATTGATGATGAATTGCCATCATTTCTAATTGTCAATAATATGTCCTATAAGCCAGATATCATTAAAGGAGATTCGTATACAGTAATTAGACCCAACGAAGTTGCAGATCTAGCAGATAATTTAAGCTCGGGGGGCATATTAAAATTAACCAATATAGCTCGAAACATAACTGAACAAATAATCATCCTGGGCGATTATAATAATCGAATTGATAATTCTACATTATGGCTGATATTTTCACCGATAGATCTAGAACCGTCATTACTTACTGGCATTGTTGAAATAAATGTTGTAGAAAGTGATTTTGAGTTATTAAAGAAAAGATTGAATGTAGATTTTTCTTATAATATAGATTTATCGTTCAAAATAAAAGTGGCTGTTACGCACGACAAAGCTCCCAATAAAGCTAGTGACTATAGAACTCGAGAAGTTCATGAAACTTGGAATGATGTTAAAGGCTCTAATGAAGTTATGGTTGAATCTGTTCAATTGAATAATTTTGCTTTGGTTGTTGATGTTGAAAATCTAATTGATGGTTTAGCAGAGTCGCTTGAGATATCCGAGGATCAAATTAAGCATATAAAATCTTTAACTTCATTTCGAAACCCAGCCATTGCACTGCTTGTTGATCAAAATTTTACAAAAGCATTTGAAGGAGATTTTGATCTACTTTGGAATTTTTCAGGCTTGGCAATACTGCCAGAATTTAATGATTACGAGACCAGAGCCATAAAATCCGATAGTCTTCTTTATCATTTAAGGCTTGAGGGAGTTCTCTATAATTTATGGAATTATCTGAATTTGGAACATGGAATTCTACGGGATATGCCATTGATTATTGCAGACTCCTATTCAATTTTAAAAGAAACAGAAATAACCACATTATCAGAACTTCATAATCAAAAAGATCAAATAATCGGAGACAAAACTGTAAGTTTTTTAAAAGTTAATGGATTTCTATTTGGAACATCATTAAAGAAAATAGGGATAGAAGTAAGCGAAAAGATTTATCCACAAATAAGCTATTTATTGAAAGCTATACCAATTGATATTGGTTTTTATGATTTCATGGATTTCAATCTTGAAAATGATCAGATCAAAACATACCATGTGCCAGTTCTTACATTAGAATGGGGTTTTTGTGACACAATTTTAGGAAATCGAGTCGAATTAGAAGGATTTTATGTCAGCATTGAGAATGCGATTCAAAAAGGAATTGAGTTTTCACGTGAATTATTAAATAATACAGAATTAGGAGAAGAATTTAACAAATACTCAAAATCGATCTTTAACTCGCCCGTTCTTTTGGATATTTTAGAAAAAGCCTCAAATTCACCGGCTCAATTATTAAAAGGGTTCTTTTTAGCTTTTAATTATAAAGAATTGGAGCCGGAACTCGAAACTACTTTACCCTCGTTTTATCCAGCAGAGGCGCTATCCAATAATGAGGTCAAAATTCATCTTGAAGTTGAAGGTATAGGAATAGGGACTTCTTTAAAAACCATTGCCCAGGGCAATTTAGACGATTTACCTATCGATGTTGGTGTGTATATTTTATTCGATAGAACAAAAAATAATTTTCCAACTTATACTCCATATTATGAAGTACCATTAATATTTTTAACACCGGAAAAGGCTCCGACTTACCTGGGAAAACCAATAAAAGTGAATGGATTATATATCAATACAAAAGTAGTTAGGGATTCTTTTATTGATTCAGTCTCAAATTTCATAGGTGTCGATAATACACATCCATTTGATAAATTAGATCAGATTTCTACTATTACAAGATTTACAGATAATATAATAAAAGTTTTTGACGGATTTATTTATGTTTATGAGATATCTGAAGTGCCGGAAGATCTAAGGCCCGCAGATTTAAAAATAACTGGTCTGATCGCGGAAGATAGTATTTGGGTCACATCAGACCCTTATGATGATTATAAGGTAATAATACCAGAAAATTCGGCCATAAAAAATGGTGAATGGAACTTCTGTTATCCTAAAATTAAAGCAACTATATTTAACGAAGGCGGACAAAGGGATATGGCAAATATTCAATTTTTATTGACAGATCCATCTAATAAACAAGAGAATATTAATGCAACCTCTTTTAATGTACCTGGCGGCGATTCACGACCGGGATATGCATTAAAACTTATAGATGAACCTGAAATTGGAAATTATGATGTTAAAGCTTATTTATTTAAAAATGGAACTTTCAAAGAATATATTGAAAATAAAGCGACAACATTCAGTGTAAAAAAATTAGCTGGTAATATCTCTGTTAAAAATATGCAAATGCGGTCATGGGAAACAAAAGATTTAGAAGTAAATATAACAAATACCGGTTCATTTGACACTGCATATACTGTTGTTGCAATCTTAATTCCTGATAGGTTTTTTGGAATTTATATCAATGATGGAAATATTTTATCTTTAAATTTAATCAAATTTAAAACTACCTCAATAATTTCGCCTGGAAACACTGAAAGCATTGATTTTGAGATCTCAACGAGATGGTCTGGGGGGAAAATACATCTCTTTTTGTTCAATGGAACAAAAACATCGATGATAGATGTAATTAGAGATGGATTAACTAATGTAATTTCAATTTTACAGAATTCGATTCAACCGGGTAACAATGTCATTTTTGAAGGAATTGATTCGATAATTGATTATTTTATGTTATCACATGGAGTTAGTAATATTGATTTTGAATATGTGGAAGAGATTATTGGAGGTAATGTGGAAAAATCAAATGATTATTATTATGGGGATGGATCAGATTATGTTGTCGTAACTTTAAATATGACAATTGAAAAAATAGCAGAACTGCCGGATTATTTGAAAGATTGGTTATGGGAAAATAGAATGATGAATGTAACTATTTATAAAAATAATATTTTCATAAAAGAACAATCAAGAAAATTAACATTGTTAGATAATTTTCAATTAGATCCATCTAAAAAGAATTATGAATTTTCGATAAATATTGGAGAAAATTATGGATATGGAAACTTCAGATTTAATGTTTCATTAGTTGCTAAGGATAATCAAGGTATATTTAGAGTAATCGATGTGTATCAAATTCAAAAAGAGATAAGAATAAATATCTCAGATGCAGAAATTATTGATATTTCACCGAATGTTATGCCAATTAATACTAATAATAATCAATTAAAAATTACTGTACAAAATACAGGAAATGTAACCCAAAAATTTCATGTAAAATTATATGATTTGAAAACTGGGTTAGACAAATGGTTTATTATTAGAAAAGTAAAAGAGACATCAATATCATATGAATCAAATGAAATAACAATTATAATTTTTGTGATTAATTCAAAGAGTGATTCCATAAATGGTAGTTTTAAAATTTCTTTAGAACCTTATTCATCTATAACTGACATTTCAGATTTAGATACAAAATACCATCATATCAATGTCGGTCCTAAAATAAAATTTATTGAAATATCAAATTCAAGTTCTTCGGGTAATGATGATACTAGATACTTGGATAACCGCGGTTATTACATTTATTGTGATCTGATAGATGTTAATCAAATCAACTTAGTAAATCTGATTTATGATTATGATGGAGAATTAATAAATGATATTGAGGGGACAATATCTCTGACATTATTTTCCGGTAATCAATATAGAACCATTTCTCCAATTCCAGAAAATACTTCAGCAACGAAAGTTACATTTCAAATAAATGCTAGTGATAATAATATAGATCCTATGTATAGTTTATACAAATCTTCATATTCGTTATGGATAGACACACCGGATTATTTTATTGGCGCTAAAACATTGACACTTGGCAGTAGCTGGAATGAATCTATTGGTTACAGTAATGATATTTGGGATGTTTTTAAAATAACAATTTCTTCCTCTCAAGGAGTGCTATTTAATCTAACACATTCTGTTTTTTCAAATTTTGATTTGTATTTTTATAATGAAACTTATCAAAGACTTAGTTATTCTAATTCAAATTTTAAAATTCCCTTTTTTCCAGATGAACAAATTGAATGGTATTTTTATCCAGGTGCAACCGGGACATATTATATTTGTGTATATTATTATGATGGAATAATTAAAGGACCTGGAAATTACACACTTTCAATTAAAACAGGATCTGTAGACGCACCAAAAGATTATTTAAAGGGATTCTTGGTTTTTGATGGCACCACAGTGAATGGAAAATTAACACCCGTTACAGATATCAAAGATTGTTATAAAATATATTTAAATGTAGGACAAACATTATATGTAAATATGACTTCAATTTCAACCGGTTCAGACTTCGATTTATATTTATATAATATGACACACAATGAAAAAGATTCTCAATCACACCATATCCCTTTAAATATTGATGAAAGGGCTTCATATACTGCAAATATTGCAGGCTATTATTACATAGAAGTAATCTATTTCATAGGTTTATGGGGTACATATACTTTAACATTTGATGTTGATGGTTAACATTATTGTGATATGTAAAAAATTTGAAATATTGAACTCAAACAATTTTTCTTCCGATATAGCCTTATCGAAACCTCAAAATATAAAAGGGTGACAAAATTGAATAAAAAAAATATCCATCTTGCTCCACGCCCTAATTTTAATACTTTGGAAAGGGAGAAGTTTGGATTTACTTAATACCTTACTATTTTAAAATGCTTATATTCGGATTTACAGATAAGAACGGATGTTATATGATGTGTCGAAGCCCGCTAACAATTTTTCTTCTAAAATACAATCATTATCTATATTTCTTAACCTCTTATTTGTTTTGGAGAATTTGAATCTTTTTAATCCATATCTGGATAATTACAAATACTACTTTTGAATAAAGGCACTATTTTCTTTGCATTTAAATGAGGTATTCTCGTTGATGCTAAAAGCTAATCATAGTCTAATTTCCACAAACACTTATCTAAAAATACATTCAAAAAACTGTCCCCCGTCACTTTCAAAAAGCTCTTTTCCCTTATATTTTTTGTTTAATTTCATTTCTATCCTTCGTCCAAAGTAGTTTACATATGTCAATCATTTGAAGCAAATCAATTTTGTTTCTTTCTTTTATTCCTTGTATTATTTCTTCTTTTGGAGGACAATAACGACACGATTTGTTAGAGATAATTAAATGATCTGCATATAACCCAGCAATATGTCCTGGGATAAGTTCAATTATGTTTTTTTTAGGAAAAAGTGCCCCATATAATTCGTGTAATCTATAACTATACCATATAACACAATTAGAAGTTCTTTGACATGCATCTATAAATTTAATAGCCATATTTGTCCTTTCCAATATAGGGTATAATGCATTACGATCATATCTTGTCCAAGAAACTAAAGAAGTTATTTGATTTTGTTTTAGATACTCTTGAAACTCTTTTTTCTCTTCAGGAAATAGGAATTGCCTTAACTCCCCGCCATACCACAGTCCGATAAGCCACAATTTTCCTGGTATAGGTCCATTGACGAGACCTGTTTCTACATCGACAAATGCATGCTTATCTGGATTTATAGTTATCCCTCTAATTATCTTTGGTTTTTTCCACTTTAAGCTTTCAATTCTTTCTTTAATTCTTTTTGCATCAACACCAAGACTTTCTATTTTCTCCATGGTTTCATATAGTTCTTCAGGAGATCTAAGGCAACGTAGTTTCCAAGGGCTTAAATTTCTCAAAGCTTCGTTAATATTTACACTCATACTTTCTCTGTTCTTATTTATCGTTACATCCCATCTTTTCTCTTTAAGTTTACTTCGAATAGTACTCATACCTCGTATTGTACGCATGGTTTTTTCTTCTACAGTTCTCATTTCTACCGACCAATCATTTGTGTCGATTAAAGCATAGTTTCCATAAGATGGATCTCTGTCTTGTGAACTGACATTAATAACGAGTGTATCTCCAATCTTTTCAGAAATTCCACCCCATATATGTGAATGACCACAGATGACTAATTTCGGATGATATTTCTTTATAGTTTCTAACAATTGTTTTGAACCTATATGATCTATACCGAACCTAACCGATAAATCCAATGTTCCCAATGGGGGCAAGTGTGATAAATATATGTCTGCATATTCCGTAGGTTTATTTTTAATTTTATTTGTTAAGCCAAATTCACATTCACACCCAAATATAGTAATTTTCTCGCTTTTCTTTTGGATTGTGAACTTTCCGAAACTAGGATTTATAGGAGTATAAATACCTCTCCCTATTGTAGATGTGACATCTGTTTTTAAATCTTCGTTAGGATTGGGTTCAGTTTCTTTTGAAAAGAAAAATGAAAGATTATTAATTTTTTTGATTGTTATTTTTCTTTTTGGTGTTTCAGTTATAATATAATGTTTACCGTTGATAAAAATGTATTCATTATGAATTCGTGTATAATATGTGCTGTCCGTATGTAGTACAAAATCGTCATTGCCATTAACATAATAAAATGGTATTCTTAACTTTTGTAAAATATCATTGCTCTGAAAATCTATTTCTTGTATATTTTTTTTAAAGTTATGTGTAAAAAGCTTATTTTGTTTGTCTAATACTGGTTTCAAATCTGGATAATTTAATTTCAAAAGATTACTCGGTGTTTTTAATAATAAAGATTTATCGAGTCTGACAAACCTATTAAGGTCGTCTCCTGCATATAAAATCATATCAGGTTTATGATCAGTTACGATATCTGTTATCATTTCTAAAGGCTGAATTCTCCAATCACTGATAGCAAGTATTTTCATAGTCATTACCTCTAATTATTGGCGGGCAAAGACATCTAATATAAGAACGGATGTTAGGCAAGTCTGTTAAGGCCGAAATTACAAAGGAATTTTACGTTTGACACTGGGCGGGGCTTTCTATCTGGAATTTTTTAACTAAACAGTTCGTTTTCAATAAGTTTCATATATTTATTGACATAGAAACTGTCGGGTTCATGTTTAAGAGGTCTTACTCTAATTTCAAATTGAGGAATCTCTGCATTTGTGCTATCAAAAAATATTAATCCAATACCAAAAATAAGACATAGTGATTCTATTCTTGATTTATCTTCTTCGCTAGAGTTTTTTGGGATTACAATATAAACCTTATGACTAAATATTTTATAGGCACAGGACTGTCCAAAAGCAGTAATTAATCCTGAAGTATCTGTTTTTATTTCAGCAGAAACAATTATAACTTCAGGTTTTATAATATCTGAAGGCATAGGTTTTTTAATCCCAATAACATCAGGAGTTCCCCACTTGTCCCTAAAGCGATTACCTCCTAATGAAATAGCTTTAGTGCACTCCTCCAATTCGTTTTTTAAATAATCAGCAAATGGTTGATAAAAATCTTGTTCAGAAACTTCTACTCTTTCTATTGTTTCTGTTGCTTCTTCAGGAGTTACTTGCGTTTCCCTAAATGAAGTATGCCTAAATAAACCTCTATCTGCTTTATATACTTCATTAGGAATTGTAATATCTAAATTCCATACTGTGCCGTGAATAGTGTTTATAGGAAAGGCTGGAAAACTTACTTTTATCATATTAACTAATTGAGAATACCTTATTCCCTGAGTATTATTTCTCAATAACTCAACTGCTTTTAATTTGATTTGGTTTTTTCTTGTTGGCATATAATTGAATAAAAGGATATTAATATTTAAATCTTATTGGAAAGCCTCGTTCGAGTAATATGTCGCTTAACCAGTTCTTATCTGCATTATTTTTTCATATATCTCTCTAATATCGAATGCTATCCACATTCTTTGTATAATCTTTTTTATCAATATTCCTCCCATTTACAAATTTATCCCTTCCTATTAACATAATGCTCGTATACTACCCACAGCTAATTGTCCTTTGTTCTTCTTGTTTTCTCTTTCATAGGTTGAGTGGTGCAATCCAGGTAAAGCTTTCCATTTAAAAAAAAATATCAACCATTATCCAGCTTTCACTTTTCAATAGATTCACAATGAAATCGAAAACATTTAAGAATCGGACAAAGAAACCAGTGGGTTTGATATTATCTTAAGAGAAAAATTTAATTTATAGTTAAACAATCTATGTAATCAGAGTAGTGGAAAAAATGAAAGAAATTAAACAAATAAAAAAGATGATAACTTCACATAAGGATATTCTTAAAACTAAATTTAATGTCAAAGAAATTGGGATATTTGGATCCTTTATACAAGGAAATCAGAATAAGGAAAGTGATGTTGATATATTAGTTGATTTTACTAAACCTGTTGGTTTAATTGAATTTATCAAACTTGAAGAATATCTCAAAGATCTGTTAGGTATCAAAGTGGATCTTGTACTTAAGGAGGGTATAAAGCCAGCACTTAGAAGTAATATCCTTCAACAGGCGGTCTATGTATGAAAACTCGGGATCCAACAAGTTATTTAAAGGATATTCTCAACTCCATAATTCATATTGAGGAATATGTTTCAAATATAGTATAATCTGGGAGACTATTCAAAATGATCTACCTCTGATAAAATCAGAGATAATGAAAATATTGGATAAATAATATTTTATCGAAAATAGATTTTTTTCACTGATTTCATACGGGCATATTGTCTAAAAGTGATAAAACTGTCTATTCTTTGCAAAGGGGGAGAAGAATCTCCCCCTTACACCCCCTTACTTTTCTTATCTATTTGTGGGATGGCAAGCCATCCCACCATTTGATAATTATTCACTTTAGCCAACCATAGAAAAGCCCTATGAAATCCGAAAAAAGTAAGAAAAACAAACGTTGGGACTTACGGCATGACCGCCATTCGGTATCGCTTCTTACCGATCATATGGTCTTTTGTACGAAATTTCACCCCTGCTTTATGGCGACATTGCAGTAAGATGCGAACAGATCATCAGGTCAGGTGCCAGGAAATTAGATGTGCAGATAATTCGGATGGCTGTTAATCCTGAACACGTTCATTTATTTTTCAAATATCCACCCAAGCTTCCAGTTAGTAAGATCGCGATGCGATTTAAGTGTGCATCCTCGTTCTACCTTCGAAAAGAATTCCCTGAGTTGAAAAAGCAAGTAAAGAAACATCTCTGGGCGCCCTCTAATTATCATGGTTCGGTTGGACAGGGATTTGAAGTCGTTGAGAACTACATTAGATGCCAGGATGGGCATCATAGGGGATGATGGGCGAGGGCAATTAGACTTTGATTTTGTTGGGATTTATATGTTATATTTAATGACTAGTATGTAAAAACATTTATCATCTTGAACTTGGAGTAAATTGGTAATAATAATTCTCATCGAAATATGCACAGGTGAATTTGTTTAATGATATTTTGGTTCGTTTGCTCAATGCGAGAGCGTACAAGAACAATTGTTCAGCAGTAGGTTTGTCAGATAATTTAGCATCTGGTTTATAATCAAGTATGTGGATTTTGTTCCAACGTACTTGTAATATGTCGATATGACCGGATAGCGGTTTTGAAATTTCAATTCCATACGTTTTTAACTCATTTTTGTTAAGCTCATATGGATAGAGATAGACTGGGATTTCGATTGCGATTGTTGCAGAATCGTTTATGAGGAAGAAATCTTCTACTTTTTGATGGCGCTCGCGGTTGGTTTTAGCTAATGAAAGAGCTAATTCTGTCAATTTTATAGCATTGTTTTGCTTAGTGGTTTTTGTTGGTTTGACATCTATTCTAAAACTGGAACATCGAGGGCCATACTGGAATGGTTTGTCGGGACACTTATCGGGTAGTGATTGGATGTATGCTTTGAGTTGAGGAAATTTTTTGCCAGCAATGTTGAGCTTTAGTGTGTGGTATTTGAAATCGTAAACTTGTTGGTGATGGAACTTTTTTGAGAAGATCAGACTTTTTGGGTCAAGCTCGTAATGTTTTCTGAGTTTGGATGTGAAGGTGCAAATGTCCTGGTAACGCTGGAGCCAGGAATGGATGGTTGATTGAGGAATACTTGTTTTGAATTTGCGGTTGATGATCATGTTGGTTTGTTGTAAAGTGTTTCCGAGGTTGTATGTGGATATGGATCGTAGGATGATGGTTGGTGGGTATTTTGAGCGTTTTAGTGGTTTGGTTGAAAAGCGATTATTACAATTTTTACAGTAGTAGATTTGGATTTTTCCGAGGTTTGTGAACCGGGTACCGTATTTGATGAAATTTGATCTATTGCAAGTAGGGCATGCGATTCTGTTATTGTTCATCAAAACATGCAAGGTGCTGTAATTATAAAAAGAGATCGAAAAATAAGTTTAAAACCACTCGCGAGTTGGAAAAGGATCACCACTCGATGATTGGAAAGATTTGATGTAAAACACCCGTAGATTGGAAATGTTCTTGGTATAGTTACCACTCGTGGACTGGAAATGGAGAATGAGTAAGTGGATAGATGGGATTAGGTGGTAGTTGGGAGTGAAAAGTTGAAAGGAGTTATGAAATTCAGGGGTTGGGTTTGGTTTTCGTAATGTAAAATTGTTATTAAAACGATTTAAAAGTAGACATTTGTTCGGAACTATTATATAAATTGAAGTACATGCCTATATTAACCCTAAATAAATCGAAGAAGGTGTTCAGGAACACCGAGTCACGGGGGAGGTAGAAAAAGTTCGTGGAACATAACTCGGGCGGGTTGGGAGGCATGATGAGTGTTTCACTGCCTCGGCAATGCGTGATATGAGTAATAGGGGACGGTAGGTAGCAGAAGTTATCTGCTGAATGATAAATTTGAAAGGAATTAAAGGAGGTAGAAAAATGGTTAATAGAATGAAAGAAAAAGCAATACAGGGGCTAACTTTAGGAACGATTTTAATAATGGTGTTCGTGGTATTCGCTGGGATACCGATGAATGTGAGCGCGGCGTCAACGCTACATGTTGGTTCGGGACAAACTTATTCAACAATACAGAGTGCCATCGATGCAGCTGATTCTGGAGACACTATATATGTGCATGCAGGAACCTATTATGAACATTTGACAATAAGTAAAAGTATAACATTGGAAGGTGTGGATAGAGAAACAACCATAATTGATGGTAGCGGGAGTGGAAGTGTTGTTTATGTAACTACCCATTATGTTACAATCGGTGGGCTTAAGATAACCAATGGAGAAAACGGCATTGAAATGCCTCCCAGTGGGTATATCTCACACTTCACGATACAGGATACAATTATCGACTCCAACAGTTTGTACGGTATTTATGAAGTGCATACCGGCGGTTATTGGTTGATTGAAAATTGCATCATCTCAAACAATGGTTTGAATGGTTTGCGAAAATTGCACCAATTTCATTATAGCACTATTCAAAACTGCGAGGTTTTTGGTAATGGGGGCAGTGGCCTTTCAACTGGTTGGGGTCATAATACTTTATTAACTAACAATATAGTTCACGATAATGCTGGGTCAGGCATATACCTTGATTCAATGACAAATACCATCGTTGAGAATAACGAGGTATATAACAATAATATCGGGATACATATGGGCTATGTTGCTAGTTATAATACAATAAAAAACAATATTATATACAACAACATACATGGATTAGGTATAGAAAGTGGGACAGGTCATGTGAATGGTAATAATATTTATCATAATGATATAATCGATAATGATAATCAGGTTTGGAATGGTTATACACATCATTTAAACGATCAAAATTGGGACAATGGCTATCCGTCTGGTGGGAACTATTGGTCTGATTATACTGGAACTGATACAAATGCTGATGGTATTGGGGACATACCTTATTGGATATATGGAGTAACCAAGGACAACTACCCCTTGATGAGACCTTGGAATAATCAACCGCCAGTAGCGGACGCAAATGGGCCATACGAAGCCTACGAAGGCTCATCAATAAACTTTGACGCTTCGGGTTCTAGCGATCCCAATAATGACGATTTGCAATACCGCTGGGATTTTAACAACGATGCAACTTGGGACACTGATTGGAGTGACAGCCCCTACGCGGATTATACTTGGTACGATGATTATTCCGGGACAGTAGTAGTCGAGGTCTCTGATGGCATGGAAACAGATACCGCTGAGGGGACGGTAACGGTAAACAATGCCGCACCAGTTGTAAATGCAGGGTTGGATCAAACAGTAACTGCAGGTGATCCTGTAAGCTTCAGTGGCAGTTTTTCAGACCCAGGAACAGGTGATACTCACGAAAAAGAATGGGATTTCGGTGATGAGGCAACGACCACAAACACCTTGACACCAACTCATGTCTATCATAACAAAGGAGATTATACGGTAACATTGACAGTAACAGACGACGATGATGGTGAGGGCGCAGATACTCTTACGATCACAGTGAATCCGATACCTGTAACAATCGACATTAAGCCTGGTAGCGATCCCAATAGTATCAACCTCAAGTCCGAGGGCAAGGTGCCGGTAGCGGTTTTAACCACCGATGATTTTTATGCTAGCGACATTGATCCGGAAACCGTGAAATTCGCCGGTGCTTCTCCTGTGAAATGGGCCATGGAGGATGTAGACGATGATAACGACAAGGATATGCTGTTCCATTTCAATACGCATGATTTAGACTTAGATAAAGACAGCACAGAAGCAACCCTCGGTGGTAAGATAGAGGATGGATCAGATTTCGAGGGCACTGATTCGGTGAATATTGTACCTAAAAAGAAGTAATAATCTAGATATGTGTGGGTTGCAATAAAACACCAAACCATCTTAGGATAGACATTTGATCTATCCTATCTTTTTTCTTTTTCTATTTTTCAAAGTCCAATTACCCATAATTATTTATTGATGGTATTAGTCGAGTAGCGCAGGGGAATTTCACCCCCACGCTCTCACAGAACCGGACGTGAACCTCTCGATTCATCCGGCTCTTATTGTCCTGCCATTTTATTAAGGTATTAGCCCAGAATGGTATGTCTTACTAAATGGGTCCTCCCGATATGTTATACTTGCTCGGTTGACCAATCAATAAGACTGGACAATAAAACCCCTTGGCTCCACTTCCATTACAGAAGTTTCATCGCTACTACGAGTTGTTCCGCCCCTGTGCCCTGCATCGGTACTCAGACTCTTGTGGGGCTTCCACTTGAGTTTCTCCCTTTACATCAGGACGACAGGTTCCCAC